>JBEQLH010000097.1:8292-9750 GCA_040326075.1 Anaerolineales bacterium | reverse complement strand
TCAACGCCCAAACCGCCTGCTTATGCGGAGAATTTAACGACTGGGACCAATCCTCACATCCGATGAAACGCGCCAAGGATGGCAGCTTTTCCCTGACCATCTCCCTCAAACCTGGACGGCTATATCGCTACAGATTTTTACTGGATGGAGAGCGTTGGGAGAACGATTGGGCGGCTGAAGATTACGCAACTAACGAGCTTGGCAGTGAAGATTCGGTGGTAAACATTGAAAACGTTTAACATAGGCGACTCCGCCCCTGACCTGCAGCTCACTGAATTAAATGGAAGACTCGTAAATCTCTCAGAGACCTGGAGCCAGGGGAACAACGCCCTGTTGATCTTCCTGCGGCACCTTGGTTGACTGCCTTGCCGGGAACATGTGGCGCAGTTGCGCCATTTCAGAACCGAGCTTGAAGCGCGCAAAACGCAGGTTGCATTGATATCCTTCGGGACTTCAGAACTAACTCAGGCGTGGGTAGCGGAAACAAATGCTTCATTTCATATCTTGCTCGATCCCGAGCGCAGAGCATACCAGGCATTTGGGCTGGATCAATCCATGCGCCGCTCATGGGGGATAAAAGTATGGTTAGAATACACCCGGCTGGTGGCCAAGGGCCGGAAATGGCGGGGAATCCAGGGTGACAGCAGTCAGCTGGGTGGTGATTTTATTGTTGATCGAGATGGGATTATCCAAATGGCCTATCGCAGCCACGATCCCACTGACCGTCCAGCTGTGAGCTATATATTCGAAAAGCTAGAAGATATAAACGGGTACCATTTAAATGAAGCCAAAAGGATTAAAATAGACCAGTAATTTAATAAGTATCAATTATCATAAATCTCTTGAACACCAAGCGATGATTGAATTTGAATTTCACTAACCGATTAATTGGGTAAGAAAACCGGGATGGATAAGCGTGATGGATGAGAGATATCTAGCGGGAGATATCGGGGGAACAAAAACCAGATTGGCATTGTATTCGACCCAAGCGGGAGCATACGATCCTCTCGAAAAAGAGACCTTCCCAAGCCAGGATTATGCTTCTTTGGAAGACATCGTGCAGTCCTTTATGGCTGACAAGCCATACGGATTGACTGGAGCCAGTTTCGGTATTGCTGGACCGATTATTGGAAACCGAGCCCAGGTCACCAACTTGAGCTGGGTGGTTGACGCGGATAATCTGAGCAAAGTAATCGGTGACGTACCGATAAATCTCTTGAACGATCTGCACGCCATTGCTTCCGCAATCCCATACCTCAAACCTGATGACCTGGAAATCCTCATTCCTGGTGAGCCAGATGCGCAGGGTGCAAAGGGTGTCATCGCACCTGGCACAGGATTAGGTGAAGGGTTCCTGGTTTGGGACGGACAAAACTACCAGCCACACCCATCAGAAGGGGGACATACCAGCTTTGGACCGGAGACTCCGCTGCAGCTGGAGCTGCTCAACTATATGGA
>JBEQLH010000097.1:0-8192 GCA_040326075.1 Anaerolineales bacterium | reverse complement strand
CGAGCCAGGCATTGTGGCTGGTGATCAGGAGATACAGAACGTATATTCCGAACAGGTTAGTACCGATCTTCGCCAGGCGAGTGCCTGTCTCCCAGCGACCACGCCAGAGCAGAATTACATCCAAAGCGATACCAAGCATGATAGACAGTATGATTACTGGGATATAGCTGACGATGACTGGGTTGAGAATTACTTCCAAGCCAGGGCTGATAACTACTCCAATCTTATCCGGCAGAAAGAGCAGGATCGCGATGATCACCAGGCTGAAAGTGATCTCAGCCACAGTTCCGCCGCGATTGATGGTATCCGTTTCTTCAATGTCGGGTAAGTCACGCGGATCCCATTCCTGGTCGGTTTCGGGTCTCACATCAAATCGCTGCAGAATGGCAAATACGATCACGATTATGCTGAATGCGGTGAACACACTGCCGACCATTTCTCCCAGGATATCTAAAACGGATAAAAATGTTAAGACTTCCTGGTTGAAGACCACCGCGATACCAAGCAGGACCAGCTGCACAATGACGAATACGATCAGGACAATCCCAACCACCATGCGAAAGAGTGGGAATAACCTCGGCCCGATCAGGTACTGTCCCTCCGGCCAGTAAGAGGCAGCTACCTTTTGGGGAGAGCCAAACTCATGTAACAATTCAACCTCGTCATCTCGACTTGGTTCTCCCGCCACGCGGGCTTCCAGGGTGTCGACCAGGGTGGATTGCAATTCTGCCTGGATATCGGCCCTGTTCTTGCGGGGCAAATAGCGCCCAACTTCTCGTACATAACGATCAATTAGTTCCATGGTTTACTCCTTACCTTCAATCAATAATCCGTCCATAACGGTGACCAGCTCCTGCCAGTCTTTCGTCAGCACCGGCAGGAGTTTCCCGCCGGTTAGACTTAGTTTGTAATACCGCCGGGGGCGTGGTCCTTCGACGTTCCACTCGCTCTCCAGCAATCCTTGATCCTCCAATCGTCTCAGCAGGGGGTACAGGGTCCCCTGGTCAATATCCAGTCCCTGGTTTGACAGCTCTTCGATCAGTGCGTATCCGTATTTTGCACCCTTCAGCTGGCTGAGCGTAGCAAGAACGAGGATTCCACGCCGCAGTTCTTGAGTGAGCTTTTCGTGCATGCTTGCATAATCTATATCATTCATCATGTCACGCATTATACTATATGCTATACAGTATTGTCAAGTACTTAATATTAATGTTTCAAATAGCATTTTCCCCAATTCATCAATCAGGCACCGCTCGTAAGATACGATCAGCGGATATATTATGAGAGAACCTTTCCTGGATGATGGTTCAATAATAATGCTATAGTAAAGACTGGTAGGAGAAGATGGTCAAAGAGGGATGTGGGTTCACGCAGTACCTGGGAGAAAAGCCTGATTTTTTCACCGTGGACTTTCGCCATTGAGGTAAGAAATGAATAGAAAGCACCCTAATCCAACCGCGCTGATTGATGTGAACACCGAGGGGCCAAGATATGACGTGACCCCTTTATTTGCTGACTTTGAATCTTTTTCCGCACTTGTGGAGGAACTTCTTGCACAGTCCAGCACGATTGAATTTGATTACGTGGCTGGGATTGATGCACTCGGTTTCATTTTGGGCACTGCGCTATCCTTTCGCGCCCATAAGGGCTTCCTCCCTATCCGCAAGGGTGGAAAACTTCCAGTCAAAACACTATCCGTCCATTTTGTGGACTACTCCGGTCAGGAGAAATCACTTGAAATACGAATAGATGCAATTAAGCCAGGTGCGCGCGTGCTGCTAGTCGATGAGTGGATCGAGACAGGTGCCCAGGTCAATGCAGCAATTGAATTGATAGAGAGGCTGAAAGGAGTCGTCATCGGAATTGCTACAATAAATATCGATGAAAACAAGGAGACAGAAAAATTAAAGAAGAAATACAAATGCTATACTGTTTGGACGGATAAATAAGAAGAAATATGCCTGAAAAAGTTCGAGAGCTAAAGCCACCATGGGGTTTGAGCAAATTATTCTTTAGATCACCAATCCTGCTATACCGGCTGGGATTAGGTTGGTTAATGGGTAATCGCTTGCTGCTCTTGAATCACATCGGCCGAAAATCCGGATTACAAAGGCAGGTTGTGCTAGAGGTGGCTCACCATGACCAGGCAGCTGACACTTTTATTGTCAATGCGGGTTTTGGGGAGCAATCGGATTGGTATAGAAATCTGAAAGCGAATCCGGATGTCTCAATCGTGGTTGGCAAGCGTTTTATCGAGGTCAGAGCTGAACCCCTGCCCGCAGGTATGGGCGGGGAGGTAATGGTGACCTTTGCGAAAGAGCATCCCCTGGAAGCACGCATGTCCAGTTTGACGGGCTATCGGGTAGATGGAACTGATCAGGATTGGCACGCATTGGGAGAGCAGATGCTCTTTGTTCAATTGCGACCCAGATAGAGATTGGTTATTCGAGAACTAAAAGTGTGCATGACCTCTACCCCGGCGGGATAGTTATCCCCCAGGCAGCAATCTGCAGCAGAAGAAACACGGTCATGGCAGCGACAGTCGGAAAAGGAGAATGCTGGCGGGTATAGACCAATAGCCCCCAGATCAAAACTGGCAGCACCAGGAGACTATACCGGATGATTATCGGGGGGAAAAGAAGATTAGCAAATGACAATAGAAAAATAAATGCCCCCAATCCTACAGCCAGGTAAACCAGTCGCAGGCGAGCGACGGACCAGCGTGTGGCCAGGGTGTATTTTCCCACCGCGGCATCAGCATCCTTATCCGCCCAGGTAGTAGCTAATAAATTGACAAAGACCAGCATGCCAAAGGGGATGAAGATCAGCACCGCGCGCCAGTCCAGCTGGCCTGATTGGACAACATAAGCGTATACGGGCAGTGCAACACCGCCCAACATGGCATTGTCCAGCTCACCCCAACCGCGCCAGGCCAGGGCCAGGGGCTTCAGGGAATACATCCAACCCCAAAAAGCACCCCACATCAAGACGGCAAGCCCAGCCGGGCTTATTATTCCCCAAAACCAACCGAGTAGGCCCAAAAAACTCCCCGCCATCAAGGCTATCCAGGCTGCTTTCAGCGCCACCACAGGTGAAAGACCAGATTCGGGTAAAGCACCACTGCCACCTGAGAATAGTGTCCGGATGGTAAGCGAGTCCGTTTCGTGATCTGCGTATTCGTTGGCGTAATGAATGCTAGCGCTGACTGGTAAGACCACCGCCAGCCCAAACAGGAAAGCTGTCAAATTAAAAGATATGCCATGGGAGCGAGCGACGAGGCTGCCAAGTATATATACCAATATTATGGCCAGTAGCTGGGGAGGGCGAGCCATCTTAAGCAACACTTTAACCAGTGAGCCAATCCGGTGAAAGTATGCCAAATTAACTAACGGCTTGCTACCAGGTTTTTTCTTGGCTTCAATTTCCATTGACAGAGTACGCTCTTTCTAGAGGTGCAAAATCCAACAATAAAATAACTATGCGCATTAATTTCAACCTAGACATATCCTGGCTGAGGTTTTAAAACACTATACCTCGACCTGTCACCGTTCACAAGGTCGAGGTATAGATTGGCGAACTCAAGGATTGTTGACACACCTAACCAATCACTGCAAATGGATTGGGATCGCGGCCAGCCTCAACGTCATCCAGGATTTGTTCCAGGGCATCTTTAGTCATCGGGCCGGAAAAGACATAGCGCACCACGCCTTCCTGGTCGATGAACCAGGTGCTCGGCAGCCCAATGGGACGGTAGATCTCAGTAAGTTCACCTCCTTCATTGAGCACCAGGGGAAAATCGATGAAAAACTCATCCCGGAAGAATTCAACTTCCTCCGGTCTCTCCTGCAGATTCAGACCGATAAACTCGACCTGATCCCGATCAAGGCTGTTGTAGACCTCCACCAGGTGCGGCGCCTCTACTCTACAAGGTCCACACCATGAAGCGAAGACGTTGACCAGGACCAGCTTACCTTTTTGCTCGCTCAAGGTGATCGTTTGGCCATCAAGTGTCGTACCGGTGAAATCGGGGGCCAGCTCACCTACTGCAGTGCCGATGGTCAGGCCAGCCAATTCAGCAGATGCGGTATCTTGAGGATGCGCCTGTGCATCCATGCGATAGTCTAGCAGCAGATCACCAATCATGACGCCTGCCACCAGTACTAGAATTATCACTTTCCAAATTTTCTTCATCTTACACCTCTTTATCAAGGGCAGAAGCAGTTTATAAAGTCAACCCGGTTCCAAACGTCTGGGTGAATAAATTGCTCAACTCGATCAGGTTGCCAGTGAAGACCAGCAAACCCATTAAGATCAATAATGCGCCGCTGGCTGCTGAGAGCTGGGGCATGTAGCTGCGGATTTTACCAATCGCCTTCTGACCAGTCGCTCTATTCAAGATCAGCGCCATGAGGATGAATGGGACACCCAAACCGAGGGAGTAAGTCATCAACAGGACCATTCCGGTGACGACCGTGTCAGCTTGACTTGCGACGGCCAGGATGGAAGCCAACACAGGACCTATACAAGGCGTCCAACCGACACCGAAAGCGGCGCCCATCAATAACGAACCTGAAAGACCCGCAGAACGCCCACGAGCCTCGGCTAAATCCATGCGGGACTCTCGCATCAGCCAGGGAATGGTGACCACACCCATCAGGTGCAAACCGAAGACGATAATGATAATGCCAGCTATGCGACCGACTAAATCCTGATTACTCAGGAAAAATCGGCCGAGGAAAGTCGCGGAGGCGCCAAGCAATGTAAAAACGATCGCCAGACCAATGACAAAAGCGAAAGAGTTTCTCAACATCGACCGGCGGCGATCGTTATCCATATTCTGCATTTCCTGGAATGACAATCCAGTTAACTGCGCCAGGTAGGCGGGTATTAAAGGAAAAACGCAGGGTGAAAGAAAGGACAGGACACCTGCACCAAAGGCAGCCAATATTCCAAATGTTCCGATATCCATGATTTTCTCTCCATAACACTAAACCTGATACTTCATTGGGCGGATGCCCATTTCAATTTAACTGACGGAAAGATGGGCACGATTCTTACAGTTAACGACATTCTATTAATGAAACTCCAACAATCACCTTGCAATCCTCAGTAGATAATTCGTTGAGGCAGACTACACCCGCGTATTAAAAGGAAGAGCGCCCTGTCTGATAAGGGGATTTTTTACTTTTTGCTGAGCCAATCCTATTTCCTGTCAGGGCTGTGTTGAAGCAGAAACGATAAAAGCTCATCCAAAATAAATTCCCCTTCGAATACCCCCTCGTCTACCCTCGGGGTCCACTCAGGTAGCTAGGTATCGAATCGGGATAGCTCAATATACAGCGAGGCTTACTCTAGATTACGAAGCGGAGGATCCGGCAATAGACCAAAAATAATGAACGCCTCAGATAAGGGTTCGGTCCTTCCCTGGTTTTTTGTGAGTGAGGCTAAGCGGGAATATGTGCCATGCCTAAAATGAGCTGCGCGTGCAGAGTATCCTGTTTACCCGATCAATCGGGATTCCCCCCAAAGTGCGGGGAGTTGAAATAACTTGCAGATTGAATTAATAGAAATGTATATAGTCGCCTGGCTGGAGATTTCCCTTTTAAAAAGTAAGGTCTGACTTACACGTATTGTCAAATCCCCTACAACTAAATGTTCACAGAAACCAGCCGGAGGTTTTATGAAAGATTATTTATTATCGACATCACTAATTCGTCCCAGTTCCAGTTCCTCGGAATGATGGAAACCGTCGATGCAATCATGACCTGGAAATCAAAAATATTCTTAATCAATCGTGAAGGAGACAACCATGCAAAAAATGATCAGTAAGATGGCACCCAAGTTCCCCATATTAATCTGGATGGGTTTCATGATCGTAGCCCTGGCATTCGTGATCGGCTTTTTCAACTCACAAACGGCGGCTGCGTATTTCTCGGAGAGTAAAGTGGTGCGTGAGACAACCTTGCTGGCAGAGAGAGCCTCCATCGAGAGCACCAACCTCTGGCTTCCCTACCTCAAGTTCCTGGGACTCGGAATGGTTCTGGGTGGCATTGTGATGGCCTTGAGGGTCATCCTGGATAATTTGATGCAGGCAGGCGGCAAGGTTCTGGCTAATTTACCGGCGGACAAACGACCTGCTGTGCCCGCAGCACCCTGGTATGGGCGTTTGATGCCAGTGGTAATGATGCTGGGCATGTTGATCTTCATCTTCGCCTTAATTGTCTCACTGCAGCTGGCAAGCACTGCGCGAGCGGTCTTTGCCAATCCATTACCAGTCATAGACGCGGCCGGCGCAGGCACAGCCCTGTTAGCCCAGGTGCAAACCATCCACGCTACCTCAGCTTGGTTGGTGCCATTCAAATTCTTCGGCATTGCGACAGAATTCCTGGCGATCTTGATGGGATTGGCTACTATTGCTTATGTACTGAAGGCGCAGACCGAGATGCTCAAGAAAGGCGTCCAGGCGGCGCGGACCAGCATGAAGCAACCCAAGCCAGTCAAACAGCAAGAAAAAGCCCCAGTGGCAGAGACCGTGGCGGCGTAAGCAATTTTCAAGCCTACAAATTTAGAAGGAGAACCTCATGAACGCAAGTCAAACTGCTAAAACCCCTTATCAACTAAAACTTTTTCCGATATTGACAATTCTTGGATGGATCTTGATCATGCTGGCGTTGATCATCGGCCTGGTCGTTTTGACCCCCACAGCAATCAATTACTTCGGAGCCAACTCCAAGGAAGTGCGTGATGCGGCTGAAGCCGGCTCACAATTGCTGAGCCAGATAAGCATCCTGGCCTCCATCCCTCTGTGGTTGGAACCACTGACATTTCTTGGTGTCGCATTCTTCATCTGTGGAATCGCATTGGAATTCTCTGTAATTCCCTCCCTGGTAAAGATGCGTGGCGATGCAATGGCTAAAGCCTTCCCGCTAATCGTGAAACTTGGCAGCTAATAATAATTCGAATTTATTCCTCCTTGCCAAGGAAGAAATCCTTCACAAGGAGCTAGGAGAAATCTGATGCAAGAGCAAAAATCTTCATTTCCTTTCAACATGGTCGAACGCATGATGCCAATGTACCCGGCAATCGCTGTTATGGGATGGATGTTCGTCCTGATCGCTTTCCTGGTCGGTCTATATGCACTCAGCCCAGCCCAAACGGCATTCTTCTCTGACGCAAAGGCGGTCCGGGAAGGGGCAACCATAGGGAGCGTGTTTGTGAACGCCAACCTCTCCAGTCATGCACTGGAAGCCTGGCTGCCGCAGTTCAAATTCTTCGGGCTCGGTTTAGGATTATTGGCCATCGTGATGGCGCTGGGCACAATTGCCAAACGACTGCGTAATATGGGCCAGGTGATCTTCACCCAACTGCCTGAAAATATGCGCCCGGCCATGCCTCCGCCACCTAAGCAGGTAAAGGTGTTCCAGCTGAGTGCTTTGATGGGCATCATGGTTTTGCTGGTAGTCTTGATCATCGGGATCGTGCTGGCGGTAGGAGTAGTCTCAGGTTATTGGAACAACTCTATAGCTAACGAGCTGAACCCTGCCCAGCCAGGATCTGCGCTGCTCTCGCAGCTATCTGTAGTGAGCAGCTATTTCTACTGGCTCAATCCGCTGCGCATGATCGGAATGGCGTCCCTGTTTACCGCCATCAGCGTAGCATTATATGTAATCATTGGCACGCTGCGGACGCAAACCAGGCTGTTGACCGGGCTGGTCCAGAAAGCTGGATAGCAGGTCAATTGCATTCTGCGATTTGCAGCGAGATCCTCTGATCGCAAAAATAGTCAGCCCCGGAGAGCAATCTCTGGGGCTGTATTAAAGAATGGACTGGCAGTAGATTCTCAAGTAAGAAAATAACCCCCCAAGGTATCAAAGTATGGGTGAATAAACCACCCTCAACATCGTGTCCAGTTTGTGTGGTGATATTTGAAGAGTATAATCACCCCCATACTCTAAGATACAATGGTATCTCACAGAAAACGAACAAGGTATTGACCATAATCCCTCGGGGTTAGGTAAACTGACCGTGACTGATAACCAATTGCAGCGCCAGTATCCGTCCTGGATTACCAGGACTTTTACGAGCAATCATAATTAGGAAAAGAAAAATGACGAATAGATTGAAACAATTGAGCAAGTTTGGACAATCCATCTGGTATGACAACATCCGCCGGGCGATGCTGACCTCGGGAG
>JBEQLH010000011.1:27649-29754 GCA_040326075.1 Anaerolineales bacterium | reverse complement strand
GTTAATGCGCGTCCTGCAGCTGCCAATGCATGACTGATGCTCTCCTCGATAAATTTGGGGTAGTGAGCCATACCGGCCAGGAAGATGCCATCCCGCATGAAGTCCATCGGGCGCAGCTTCAGCTGAGCTTCTTGATAAAATCCCTCACTTGAGAGCGGTACTCGCAACATCTGAGCTAATTGTTGGCTACCTTGTGCTGGTGCGATAGACATGCTCATCGGGATCAGATCCGCAGGTAAATCCAACCATCGATCGAGAGTAAGATCATAAACCTTGACGAGGAGCTGGTTATCCTTGATCATAACTTCAGGTGGTTTTTCATCTGAGTAGCGGATAAAGACAACCCCAAGACGACGTGCCTCTGTGTAGTATTCCTCGCGGAAGCCATAGGTGACGATGTTCTTATAGACGACGCTCACCTGGCATGATGGATTAAAGAGCTTTAACCGGATGGCATTCTTCATCGTATTTGTGCAACATACTCGTGAGCAGTAATCTGGTGAGCCTTCGGGTCGTACACATTGAATCATGACCATATTTTTCAGAGCGGCGATCTCCTCCGGGTGATGGATGATTTTCTCCTCCAATTCTTGTTGGGTGATCACCAAGGGATTTTCGAGCAGTGAGTGCTGGTGGGTTTCCTGTGCACCAGTAGCGACTATGGTTACGCCATGTTCAATGTTTATGGTATCACTGAGACCATTGCGCCGAGTTTGAAGTTCGGTAGTAAAACGACCAACGTGTCCGGAATGATTGACAATCTCGGTGCGGGTATGGATCATGATACGGGTATGCGCTCGCACCCGGTTGATCAAGTCGCGTAATAAACGTTGTGGGTTATAACCCTCGGCAACATAATACAGATTCCGTAAGTTGCCACCCAGGGCTTCAGTCCGTTCTACTAATTGGACATCATAACCACTGTCGGCGATCGTCAGGGCTGCGGTCATGCCTGATACTCCGCCACCGATCACCAGGGCACTTGGCAGGCAGCGGTGTTTGTCTTTGTAAACGGGTTTTGCAGCTGAAACCCGTCCAACCGCTAACCTGACCATCTCTATCGCCTTGCGGTTGGCAAGTTGTACCTGTTCCTGGTGAACAAAACTGCATTGTTCCCGCAGGTTGACCACTTCCAGCAAGTAGGGGTTTAGACCTGCCATGCGGATACTGCGTTGGAAGAGTGATTCGTGTGTGCGGTTGCTGCATGCAGCAATCACAACCCGGTTGAGGTTTTCTTCTTTTATACGCTGGATGAGTTGATCCTGTACCTCTGGGAAACAGGCATATTCGATCATATCCACCGAGGTCACATTCGGGAGATGACTGACGTCGTGCAGCATTCCCGGTACATCAATGACCTCGCTGATGGTTTCGCCACAAGTGCAGGCGAAGACACCTACTCTCGGAGTTTCACCAGCAACATCACGTTCCGGGGGAAGATCGTCAACTGCCAAAAATGGATAAGCACGGGTATATTGATGGGTGTGCAAGCGGTCGTTGAGCAGGCGCATGACCTCGGCAGCTGCACCGCTGGCATCGATGATCGTCTCGACAATTTCCTTGGGAGAAGAAAATGCTCCGCAAACAAAAACTCCTGGTCGGGTGGTTTGTAGAGGGGTGAATTTGTCCGTTTGGCAGAACCCATATTGGTTCAATTCGATCCCCAGGTTCTCCGCCAGGTACCTGGCAGATTCAGGCGGCTGCAAGCCGGTTGCTAAAACAACCATGTCGAAAAGTTCTTCATGGAGTTCGCCGTTTGGAGCAGCATACTTCACGATCAGATCACCACTCGCCGAATCTTCTTTGATATCTGAGATCCGACAATTATGGAATTGAATGCCGTGGCTGTCTCTTGCTTTGGAGAAGTATGCACTATATTCCTTGTTGAATGCCCTTTCATCCATGATGAAGACGCTGCAATCAACTTCCTGTCCTAATCGCTGCTTAGCCAGGATGGCTTCCTTGGTGGCGTACATACAGCATATTGATGAGCAAAAAGTGTTATTCTGGTCACGGGAGCCAATGCATTGCAGCCAGGCGATAGAGCGTGGTTGTTTACCATCAGATGGGCGGGTGATTATACCTTCTGTGGGTCCTGAGCGACT
>JBEQLH010000011.1:18391-27549 GCA_040326075.1 Anaerolineales bacterium | reverse complement strand
GGTTCCTGGCGTAGTGCAACGGTAAAATCACCCGCCTGACCTTCTACCTCAAGGATGTTGGTATTGGTCAGGATTTCAATATTGGGATGTTGGTTATGCTGAATATATGCCGGTGAGATGGATGGTCTCGTACAACCATACCCATGATCGGCTGTTCCCCGACATAAGACACAATCGTGTTGTGGGAACATGAACCCCAGCTGGGCTACACGGCCACCCAGGCAGGGAGTTTGCTCAACAAGGTATACCTTAAGACCTGCGTCAGCCATATCAAGCGCGGCGCGCATACCCCCAATGCCGCCGCCCACTACCAGGGCTGCAGCAGGCCCACCACGGAAGGTCCGGGTCGTCATTGTTTGCATTTATACCTCCCCCGGAGAAATTTTGTATTGCGATGTAGTCAGTGATGGTGCCGACGAATAAGACAATTATTCCTATTCTTATCGTTATTATAGAATCATGGAGGATTTTAGGTATGTGTCATTCGTCAATAAATATCGGGTAATATGTCCTTTGTTTTTAAAGGAGTAGATCCCCATTATTTTGGGGATCTATCAAAATTTCGATCAATTAATTTTTACTCAATAAATGTGGATGGTAAAATTCACCCTATCATTTTCATCCTGGGTTAGAGTAATGGAAGCAAATAATCGTAAGCGCTTAATGAAGCTTTTGCGCCTTCGCCTACTGCCACCAGGACCTGCTCGGCATAGCTATCAGTCACATCACCGGCAGCGAATAACCCTGGCACATTCGTACGGGCATAGCAATCCACTTTAATCCGGTCCTGATCATCCAGCTCGACGAAATCTTTTACCATTTGCGAGTTGGGGATCAGTTTCATTTCGATGAATGTCCCCTCAGCGTCGATGGTGTGCGCAGTTCCATCCGGGCTCTGCACATTTACCTGGTTGGCAAATCCATTTCCTTTGACCTCGGTAACCGAGTAGCCTTCCAGGATAGTCACATTCTCCGCATCAGCCAATTTCTTTCCCAGGGCTGAGCTCAACGCATCGCCTGATAGTCCAATCAAGTGAACATGTTTTGCAACGGTTGCCAATTCGGCTGCTGAGCGTAAGGCCAGGTCGCCTTCACCCACAACCACTGTTTTTCGGTCGATAAACAACGGTGCATAGCTTAAAGCTGAGTAGCACAAACCACGCATGATGAACTGTTTCTCACCGGGTACTTGCAGTCGCTGCTGTTTCGTACCCGAGGCGATGATCACAGCTTTTGACTGCAATTCACCTCCACCGCGGGTATGGATCATGAAGCCATTTTCATTTTGGTCGATACGTTCAACGGCTTCCATATGGCGGGCAAATTTTAAATATTCAAGTTCACTGCGAAACTTGTTAACAACCTCCAATCCACGGATGACCTGGTAATCCTCGATCCAGGGCAATGCCAGGCGGTAATTCGTCTTCCCGCCGAGGTCTTTTGAGATCATTAATACATTTAGCCGCTTACGAATGGCGTAAACAGTGGCGGTCAAACCGGCAGGTCCCCCTCCGACGACAATCAGGTCGTACATAATTCACCTCGTGTATATTGCAATTGTGTTCCTGCTGCCTAAGAATACGATAATGCAGTAGCTGAGCAGGTTGATGAAAATTATAGATCTTCAGGGGCAGGTGTGATAAATTTTTCTTCCATCATCATGTGAGTTAAGTCCCGAGAGCGTTTGATGATTTGGCGAGCGTGTTCAAACAATTCGTCGTGGCTTAGTTCGAGCTGGGCAAGGCCCTGCTCCTGGGCTTTCATCCCCACTGCAACCGCTTCGCGCGGGAACACCTCCCAATCATCCATTGTGGGCAGTATTTGTTCCTCATCGAGTCGATCACCCACATGGTCGGCGAGCGCTTTTGCGGCCGCAAAACACATTTCATCAGTTATCGTACGGGCGCGCACATCCAAAGCGCCGCGGAAGATACCTGGGAAACCCAGGGAATTGTTCACCTGATTGGGGAAATCCGATCTCCCCGTAGCAACAATCCGTGCCCCAGCTGCCTTGGCCTCCCAGGGCCAGATTTCAGGTACCGGGTTTGCGCAGGCAAAGACAATGGCATCATTGGCCATCAGCTCTACCCATTCCGGAAGGATCACTCCGGGTCCTGAACGGCTTAAAGCAATCACTACATCCGCACCTTTCATTGCATCGGGGATATTGCCTTCCAGCCCCTCCTGGTTTGTTATCTGGCATAAACGCCATTTATCAACGTATTCGGCTTTGCGCAGCTCTAGATCACGGCGGTGCTTGCCGAGGATGCCTTTGCTGTCCACCATTAAGCATTTTCCTGGGTCCGCTCCCGAACCAAATATCAATCGGGAGCAGGCAACGTTTGAAGCGCCGGAACCAATGAAGGCAATTTTTACTTCACTAATATCCTTGCCGACGATCTTCAGCGCGTTGATCAACGCAGCCAGGGTAACGGTGGCAGTTCCCTGCTGGTCATCATGCCAGACCGGGATCTCTGCCTTTTCACGAAGTGTATCAAGGATGTAGAAACACTTCGGTTGAGAGATATCCTCCAGGTTGACACCCCCGAAACCTGGCTGCAGCATGCGCACTGTATTGATGATCTGGTCGGGGTCTTTGGTATCCAGCATAATTGGGACGCCATCCACACCACCCAGATATTTGTACAGTAACGCTTTGCCTTCCATGACTGGAAGACCTGCTTTTGGTCCAATGTCTCCGAGGCCTAACACCCGCGTGCCGTCGCTGACTACCGCAACCGTATTCCACTTATTGGTGTATTCATAGACCAAATCCTGATCTTCCTCAATAGCCCGGCAAGGTGCGGCTACACCAGGTGTGTACCAGATAGCGAAGTCTTGGAAATCTCGAACACAGCACTTCAAGGTAGTTTCAATCTTCCCCCGGTAGAAAGGGTGCAGCTTCATGGCATCTGCCGAGGGTTTCTTTGCCTTGGCGAGCAACTCGTCGACGTTCAAAGAATCTTCTTCTTTAAGCATTATGTACTCCTGGTCAAGAGATGAAAGGCCTCAACAAGAAAGGCTGGGGTTATTGTTGCAGGTACGAATCCGCATAGATGACTTGATTGAGTAGAACCTGAACAGTTTTCCAGACCTCCGCCTGATTCGGGTCACTCATATCTACATCCTCGACAGTTGGCTCCTCCATGTTGGCGATCCGATCAGCAATCTTGAGATACAGCCCTCCCAGCGGGGTTGATGTATCACCCTCCTCTATAATGCGGATGATATCTTTCAATTCATCATCCAGAGGATCAGCGATCATCATGTTCAGACCTGCACCCATCAGCATGGCGCAGTAGACTTGGTTGATTAAAGGCCGGTTCTCACGAGGAACAGCATTAGATACATTCGATAGTCCAACAGAGATAGCTGGTGGTGGATCCCAGGCGAACTGCAGCGTGCGTACTGCTTCGAGTAAGTGTGGGCAATATTCCTGGCATCCGGAAACTGTCAGGACCAAGGGGTCGATGATCAGATTTTCCATCGGGTAATCGATTTCAAGCATGCGGGGGATCAACTGTTCCAGCGCGATCGTAACGCGTTCGTCAGCACCTATCGGTATTCCACCGCTACCCATGGTTAATGCGATCAATTTCGCGTTATATTCTTTGGCCACCAGGGGAACTTTTTCTAATCGTTCCGGTTCAGCTGAGGTGGAGTTGATGATCGGTTGGGCTTTTGTTACTTTTTTTAATCCAGCTTCAATACCCATCAGATTTGTGCTGTCGAAGCTGAGCGGTACGTCTACAACAGATTCAACATTTTCAACCATCCAGGGAAAAACCTCTTCCCAATCCTTCTTGCGTGGCCCCAGGTTTATATCCAGAGCCGCTGCGCCACCTTCAACCTGTTTGACTGCCAGTTCCTGAAAGAATTTGGCATCTCGTTCTTTCAATGCAATTTTGACTTTCTCTGAGATTATGTGGATGTTTTCGCCGATTATGTACATACGTGCCCTCCCTTTGTCCTTTTATATTTTTATTCTTTATTGGATATGGCTGCTTCGACCGATGGAAACCTTGATAGGTCTGTGTGCGGCAGAAACAGTGCAGATATGAAAGCATCATAGAAAGTATTGTCTGCGGATAATTCAATATATGTCATCCGTGAGGCAATTTCCTTGACTCGTTCACGCGCCTGGCGATCCAGAAGTGCCAGGTAAGCACCTCGCACAGATGTGTTCCCTAAGAATTGAAATCTCTCCCAGGGTAAATCTGGAAGTAAACCGATTTCGATGGCCTTTTCAACATTGATATATTTCCCAAACGAACCTCCGATCAAAACTTGCTCAACCCAATCAAGAGGAATGCCGACGCTCTCCGCCAGGACTGTGAATCCGGCATAGATGGCGGCTTTAGCTCGTAACAGGTTGTCCACATCAACATGGGTTATGGCGATATCTTCTCCATGTCCGGTATCTGCTCCCCAAGAGATCACATATTCCCAACCATGCCCTCCTTGACGAATGCGCGGAGTTTCCAGATTCGAATTGAAGTTACCTCCTTTATCGATCACTCCGGTCAGAAACATTTCTGCCAGCAATGCAATCAGTCCACTTCCGCAGATACCGCGTGGTTTGACATTCCCAATCACGCGGAAAGTTGGTTCCAGATTCTCATTGTTGATCCAGATATCCTCGATGGCTCCTTTTGATGCCCGCATTCCATGAGCAACACCAGCGCCTTCAAATGCAGGACCAGCAGAACAAGCACAGGTCACCAGCCATTCACGCGAACCAAGGACTATTTCCCCATTTGTACCGACATCCATAAACAGGGTGACCTTCTCTGCGTCATCAATACCTGATGAGAGCACTCCCGCGGTGATGTCCGCTCCCACGTAGCTGGCCACTCCTGGCAGGCAATCTATTGTTCCCTCGGGATTGATGTTGACTCCAACCTCCTGAGCGGTAAGATTGGGAACCTGGTTTATCGTAGTGGTAAATGGCATTATGCGAATATTCTCTGGGGGGATACCCAAAAACAAGTGCACCATTGTACTGTTGCCGGCAACTGTCGCTTTTACGATATCCGTTGTGACCAGGGGATGATCGGTTTTAACTCGTTTGCAGGCCACCTCAAGCAGTTCGTTAATCGTCGTCAAGACCAGCTGGCGTAGATTCTCCTGTCCGCCATCTTTGCCGGCGAAGATAATTCGCGAGACTACATCTTCGCCGCGCGAGATTTGTTGGTTGTACTGGGCAGGTTGTGCTCTCACCTGACCGGTAATCAGATCCACCAACCAAACCGTAACCGTGGTTGTGCCGATGTCAATCGCCGCTGCCCACAAAGGTGGAGGGATCAATTCCTTACCAGGGATTACATCAATCAGGCGCGGCGCACTAAGAGGCTGATCTGTAGGGTGCATATCAAGGATGGCGGTCACTTCCCACTCGCCAGTCCGGAGAATTTGCCCCAATTTCTGAAGAAGTCCAAGAGAGATCTGTACTTGATCGATGCCTGCCTGCTGGCGCAATCCAGTCGATAACCGGCTCCAATCGTCGGTTTGATCGCTCATGTCAGGTGGGGTGAGTGAGATGGGGACTGCCTGGATATTCTGGTCCAGCGCGTAATCGTATCCGGGGGGAACGGTGATTTCAGCAGCTGTGCGATCGCTGGTCAGTAAGCGTTCGATTTTCTCTTGTGGAGGTACTGCGATCTTTATGTCACCTTCGATAACAGATTGGCAGGCAAGGGCATAACCCTGAGCCAGGTCTTCATCTGAAAGCCGAATTGTGCTGCGCCGGCGAACACTACCTTCAGTGACCTGGAGTGCGCAACGCCCACAGCGACCTTGCCCTCCACAAGGCTGGTTGAGATCGATACCAGCTAATTGCGCCGTTTCTGATAACAGCGTGCCAGTTTTAACCTGAACCGGTTCAGAGACTATGTCAAAGGTGACAGTGTGTTCAGCCATTTCGATATATTAAGCAGATCCCGAGGAAGACATGCTGCTCCCTACTTTAGGACCTGTTTCATAAATGTGGGTATATCAACCGCCTCTCGCGGTCCAACCCGGATCTCCCATCCTGGCAGTTCTTCTTCCAATTCACCTGAAAGGACTGCAACATGTCCAGGAAGGACAACTTGCTTGCGGCTGGTTTTGTCAGCCACATTGAATTCCTTGACCGCTTTGGCGATCCGCTCAGCATCAAATTTACCTGCAGCCCAGGCAGTGAGCACGCTCATCCCTTCAGCGTCCGTGACCAACAACCAGGCTGGCAATCCAGCTCCTTCGACTTCATTAGCAACGCTGAAATAGGTGATGCTGAAATTGGTGGTTACCAGCAGCGGATCCTCTGGTTTGGGGCTGTTTATTTCGTACAATCCTGGCTGCACCTGGATTGGTTTCTGAGGATCGGTGTATAAATTCTTTCTCAGTACTAGAATTGGGTACACAGAATCTGGAGAGAAATGATCAATAACGATGAAACCAGCATACTTGGTTATTGCCTGGGCTGCCAGCATCGCTTCCAATCCAGGATCACCAGCATCTCCAGGGAAGCAGATTACTGGATATCCCAAAGGTCGAAAATTCTTCAGAGATAAGCGCCTGATTTGGGTTCCATAGGTTAAGGCGGGGCTGAATGTGCGTCCACCGGGATCAATCACCAGATCTTCGACGCCATTGGCTGTTATCTTTTGAGTTAAATCTGCCAGGTTTTCTAAAGAATTTTCGATTACACCCAGGGGGGATTTATGCTCCTTCGCCAAATCCACCATGGCTTCCCAGTTGTTGGAGTCGGCACCATAAATGAGGGGATTTTCACCTGCTAATTCTGCTAAACCCGCCTTCATTATGTCTGCATCCCGGCTCATCAATACCAGGGGACGTTGGCTGACCTGCCGGACTGCCTTTATAACACTGGCAAAGTTCGCGGCATCACCAGAGACCGAAGCCACAGCAAAACCATCAATTGATAAATCTATGCCAACATAATTAACTTTATAATGGTCAGCCGCCTCAACTTTTTCCTTAATCTCGGTTTCGCTCTCAGTATCCAACACTCGCAAGAAGATGCCTGGCTGATGATAGAAAGTTTTCTCATGACGGAAGAGAACAACTTCATTGCCTGCCTTGGCTTCATACCCATTAGATTTGAGGGTCACCAGTCGAATTGGTGGAGCCGCAGATTCAGCCAATTGGGTTTTTGATTCTTCACTGACGTACGGACAATCTGATAGCTCAACCTGTTTAGCAGCCAACTTCATGGCAAATGCTAAGCAGGTCGGAAATCCACATTCTTTACAGTTCGTCTTAGGGAGTAATTTATAGATTTGTATTCCAGTTAAAGCCATATTCGCCTCTCTAAATGATCGCTGGTGAGCGGGTTTGATAAAGTGTTGTTCCTTGCAACAATTAAGGTCATCGCAGTTAGATGTTTGAGGTATCTCAAGCGGTTTCTGGGATAACCATCAGTTCTTTAATCGCGGAATTAACCCGCTTGATGCTCTCGGGATGCCTTAAAACCACGATATCTGCACCGGCTTCAAGCAAAGTTATGGCAGTCAATGTCTCCCAATTAATGCCTCTGGCTTCCCAATCTCCCCAGGTGTCCGGGACGCCTTCACCAACTTTTGCTTCTTTGGTCTTCCAGGCTTCAAAACCAGGGGTGACGATCATTGGAAGTTGGGTCATTTTATCGCCCTGCAAGGCCGCCAGACGCAGACGTTCCATAGCAGAATAACCATACTCGATGCCATAACCCAGTGCACCTGTGGTTGGATCCATCAGGATTCGATCAAGAGGGAATCCCATATCGCTGATCAGGATATTGAGCTGTTTTGCCAGGTTGACATCCATTGGCGTCCGAGCGACGACCAGGTGATCATTGGCCATTGCGGTAGCTACGATCGTGCGATAATTCTTATCCTCGCAAATTCCTAGGGCCAGACGTTCACCTTTGGTCGCTTCGGCGATTGCAACAAGTAGTTCATTATCTATATCAACCTGTCCGGGACCGAAAACCAGCAAAGGTAGACCGCAGGCATCAAGAACTGATTTCACTGTTGAAACAGCTGCCTCTGGGGTGGTCGGTTCCCCTGCAGCATCTGTCAAACTGAGGGTTAGCTGGATCAGCTCAGACCCTGATTCCTCTACAGCCTTAGCCCAACTGGCAGGATTATCGACAATTTCTCCCCATGCATCTAACAACAAGGGAGACCAATCTTCTGGACGCCGATCCTTAATTTCAACCGCGATAACCGGTGTGTTTGGCATTTCAGATTCGAAATGCATGAATGGTAATGTTTTTTCTCCCCCAATTGTGACCGGATGTGTGCGCGTGCCGCCATCTGATGCGGATGCTCCGATCGTCACACTGCGTACAACTCCAGGCCATTTATCTACAGGAACTTCGATGGGCATAGTTTTTACTCCTTAGATTGGAATCTTATTATTAGAATTTATAAATTAATCCTCATGGGTGATGTTCTTATGGCGAGCTGCTGCTCTTCTTTGGAAGAAATCTTCCAGTGGTGGAATACGCTCAGCTTTGATACCTAGATCGTGGAGATCGGTAAGATCGTCGGCAGCCAAATAGCGGAGATAATGCTTGTAGGAAATTGCTGCAGCGGGGTATTCGATACCACCAGCATGGTGCATAAGAAACAATGTGCGTTCATGCTGATCACGCATAATTTGTGCTGCAGCTTTCAGGGGAATATCCGGGGGTATTTGAGGAATACCCTCCCGCATTACATCACCAGCTGATAAAGATTTTGCCTCATCTTTAGCAATCGCCGCGATCAGATCATCCTGTCCGACAACACCCAAAGCTTTGCCATCATCGAGGACGATCACCTCATCCAGATCGTGATCTAGCAGCAATTGGGCTAATTCAGGTACAGTTGTCTGGGGGGTACAAGTCACCACGCCGACCGTCATCAAGTCGCGCACAAGGTGGGGCAAGGAGGTTTCCGCCATGCAGGCCTTCAAATCGAGGATAGGGGGGAAAGGGATAAGGTCATCATGGTGTTGCGTCCAATGTCCTTATCCCTTATCCATCGTCCCTTTCATCCTTAGAAGATCGGATCCATTACGAGTGCCGGATGATTTTGTTGTTCCATCCAGGCGAGCAATTCGTCAACTGTTGATGCGTTTCTTTCGTCAGCGATCTTGTTGATCAGGTCTGGATCACCCTCGCGCTCAGCAAC
>JBEQLH010000011.1:7334-18291 GCA_040326075.1 Anaerolineales bacterium | reverse complement strand
GCTGTCATTGGGTTTTCCATGATCGAATACATGGCAACCTCTTCAACAACGCCGTGCGAACCAACCTTGGCGTAGTCGTTAGTGCCAGTCCAGTAACCTTTCTCAAAATCTACCGATTTTCCAAGCTTGATGGGTTGATTTGGACCAGTGGGGTTAATGCTGAAGGAGGCTTTACAGTCCAACCAGTTGTAGGCACCGCACAGACCAAGTCTCTCCGGGCTGACAACGCATACATGGTTGGGTGCGAAAGATTGGCAGAGCGTGCAGGAGTAGAATTCTTCCACCGAATCGTCTGTCAAGTCCGCCAGACGTTTGTTGCGGAAGTCGTAAGATTCTCGGGCTTTGGCTAACCAGGCTTGCATTTGCTCGGCTTCGCTGAAGATGGTAACTTCAACCTTATCCACGATGGCTCCGAAATCGGAATGGAAACGGGCATGCAGTATCTTGCCAAAGTGCTCGAGGTCAAATCCTTTATCTGTTGCTGCATTTGAAACGCGAATCCAGGCGATATCGCGCTGCCCAATATGTTGAATGCCGGAAGCACCATTGATGAAGTAGTGGATCTGGCGCTCTAACACCGGTTCGAAATCTTCCTGCATCTGGCGACCAGCGACTTTAGCTACGATACCAATATCCATGCTGCCCTGGTCTGGGATATCCGCGAAGGTCGGGCCAATAATCTCGACCTTGCCATCGACAACCTCATCCAGGGGAACCATTTGCAGGTATTCAAAGC
Organism: Anaerolineales bacterium; assembly: GCA_040326075.1. GTDB lineage: Bacteria > Chloroflexota > Anaerolineae > Anaerolineales > UBA4823 > PFL25. The sequence continues at coordinate 17,555 of JBEQLH010000011.1, read as the reverse complement.
AGCGGGAGTGTTTCCCGCCAAATTCAACGCGCATATCAGCTTTACGTACCACCTCACCTTCAAAAGCCGAGCCATACGGTACCGGTACGGGTACATCAGAAACCTTGACCTTTACGCCGCGTACCTCGATACATTTTTGTACCATGCGTTCTGCGCGCTCAAGATCGTCTTTTCCTTCGATTTCGTTGAAAGGCATGCTGACAACGTGCTCGTAGGTGGTCACGCCGGTGGGTAGTATTTCGGGGATCACCGTATCAGCGATGACAGGGAAACCAAAATTGATCGCTCCAGCGGCTGCGGCGTACTTGAGATCGTCGATCTCACCCAGGGCAAGAACAAAGGCAAACACTCGATTCTTGTTGTAAAGCAGGATATCGCGCGCCATGCCGCCTTTCATGCCACCAAATGTCAACGCGGAACGAACCGCGAAGCCCAGGGCGTATATGGCACTGAGGGTGTCAGTTCCGAACGGTACTGTGTAGGTGTCGTATCCCAGCTCAACACCTTCTTCAGCTAATTGGTTGATGATGCTGCGCCCATTCACGTTTCCTGAGAGGAAAGTCAAGATATTGCGCCTTTGTAACTCGCGGACAATCTTGACTGCCACCTCATTAGATCTGGCAGCACCGACTATCGCCGCGAAACCAGGCATGCGGCCATCGACCAGCTGGATACCCCAGGAACGGAGCTGGATATCATCAATGGGACCATTCAGATGGCCATCTGCGCCGTTGCCGCCTGCTCCGTTATCGGGGCTGGTAAATGAGGTTCCGCCAGCCAGAGAGAACCCGGGCATTGGCTCCGGTTGTAAACCGTAAATAAAACGGACCGCCTCGATGGTTTCTGCAGCGATCAGAGTTGCCATACCGCTGTCCAGTGTCTCACCAAGATATGGTGTCCATTTCTTCCCGGAAGGGATGGGATGCAGAAGCTGTTTTGCGTGCTGCATAACTGGTTCTAGCTGACCAAGCGTTTCGACCTCTAAACCGGTCATTCCAAAAATCAACGGGAGGTAATAAGCCGTATTCGGAAATGCGACCGGTGTATCTGGTCCTTTTTCAGTAAGTGCTTTTTGCAGCATCAGCTCTGCTTCGGTGACTATAGAATTAGCACCACGAATAGCACGAGATGCAATGTAACGAGACATTTATCAACCTCCTCTAATCAGCCGCTACGCCGTAAATCGCTGAGAGACGTTCCTCAAGCGGCAGCTGCTCAATTTCGAGCATGCGAGTATCGCCGCTCTCTCCAAAGCGATCTGGGTCATATTCAGGTAAACCAAGGGCCGCGCGTTTCTTGTCGATATGCTCTAGAGTTTTCTCGATCATAATATCAGGATCAGCAATAAACTCCAGCTTGCCACCGTACAGCTCCTCCCAACCTTCGCTGATATAGCGTAAGACGATGTCGCTATCAGCCACCCGGTCGGGCATACCACTGATCGGCGACGACCCACCGAAGATAACGTAAGCACCCGAGGCTACACAATAGGTACCGATAGCCAGCGCTTTTTCGCTCATCCATTCAGGTGCTAAGCCGACCGCCGGAATCTGGTCAATATCATCCCCCAATCCACCTTCTTCAACCATCTGGGTCAATACAGTCAGTATGCGAGTATTGTCAACACAGGAGCCCATATGGAGAACTGGCGGGATGCCGATTGCCTCGCATACCTCCCGTAAACCTGGCCCAACCTGGTCTAAGCCAGCCTCGCCGAGCAATAATCCCAGCTTGGCACTGGCTATCGCACCACACCCGGTCTCTACGACCAGGACATCCTGCATGAGAAGTTCTTTGGTTACTTTCGCGTGCAGGTAATCCTGGGAGCTGCGCGGGTTATTACAGCCTACAATGGCGGCAACTCCACGGATACGGCCGCTCATAATGGCATCATTGAGCGGTCGGAAGGAGGCCCGGTATGAGCCGCCCAGCATGTAGTTGATATATTCATGCGAAAATCCGGGGACCAGGTCTTCTTTTACCTGGGGAATGTGAGTCGTGCCGCGATTTTGGTAGTTATCGATCGCAACCTTAAGGATATCTTTCGCTATTGTCAGGGCGTGGTGTTCATCAAACTCAATATGGGTCCCACCTTTAATCTTAACTTTGGGTGAGGTGGTAATGATTTTCGTGTGGAAGTTGGATGCCAGGTCAACCAAGGCCTGCATGATGCACTGGACATCAACCACCATTGCTTCAACAGAACCAGTCAGGATTGCCAGCTCCTGGTGCAGGAAGTTGCCAGCTGCAGGGATGCCTTGCCGCATCAGGATTTCGTTTGCTGTGCAGCAAATACCCGAAAGGCTGATCCCATCAGCACCAGCGGCCTTGGCATACTCGATGATCTCAGGGTCCTGAGAAGCTGCCACGATCATTTCGCTTAATGTTGGTTCATGACCATGAACGACAACATTGACCATATTATCTTTCAGCACACCCAGGTTGGCTTGACCCAGAAGAGGGGCAGGTGTTCCAAAAAGGATGTCAGCAGCATCTGTGGCGATCATGCTTCCACCCCAACCATCAGCTAATGCGGTACGTACTGCGTGATTGAGGAGATGTTCTGGATCCTGGTCGTCACCGATATGAGTGCGATGCAGCGCCTCTACAACCTCGCGGTCTATACCGCGCGGGATTACTCCCAGCTCTTTCCACAATTCCTGCCTTTTCTTTGGTGCCCGGATAATTGGAGCGATCTCGCCTTTTTGCTGTCCGAACTGGGAGATATACAGGTCTGCCAGCTCGTTAGCGATCTCTTCTGGCGCGCGTCCTTCGATGGGAATATCATAATAGGCGGCAACTGTGCGCAGCTTGGCCACATCCTTGATAGTGTAGCCCTCTGCCTCACCGTTGGCGACAGCTTTAAGCGTGAAAGCCATATCACGTCCGTGATCAGAGTGAGCTGCTCCCCCAGCTGCGATTGCTCTGACCAGGTTGCGAGCCTGGATGGTATCAATGGTCGCTCCACAGATGCCGGTTTGTCCATCTTTTGTCAGCCGGCAAGGGCCCATCCCGCAAAGTTTGCAGCACATACCCGTACTACCGACGTTGCAGGGAGCTAATTCGTCGGCCCGGCTGAAGGCAGTACTGAGTCCGAGCTCATCAGCCCGGATCAGCATTTCCTGCGCAGCAGGGTCGATGGTTTGTTCTTCAACCGTCCTTTTCTTCTTGGGCATTATTTAATTCTCCTCCTCCACGGTATTGATAACGCCGATCCCTGGACAGGGCCAGAGAGGACGCCCGACATAGCTGACATTCTGTGCAAAGCCGATTGTTTCTTTGGTTTGCTCATAGATTTCAGTATGTCGGAAAAAGGTTTCATCGCCATTCTTGGAATCCGCTGGAGTGCCTGATTCTGTCGTTACCAAGAATTCACCCAGGTAACCAGCTTCTTCGAGTGCCTCGGTGATTTCTGGTTCCTTTACTACGTCAGGATCGAAGGTCACTTCTACCACCTGGAACGCACTGCTGGCATACGCATCTGTCACACCAGGTAATCCCAGTAGAATCCGTCTTACTTCAACAACGTGGTGATCTGCATACATTGCTGGCAGGTTATAAGATTTCTTTTCCATGTTTACCCTTCCACAGTAATGATTAATTCTTATGTGTCAATGGGCGTTTACCGAGCTGAGATTGCTGCCACATTGAACACAATGGCTAATTGAAAAGGACAAATAGTTTCGGTTTAAGTATCAATCGTAACCATTAAACCTGTATGAGATACGGCTGCCTCCTTTCTTTTTGATCCACAGATTCATCAAATGTGAAGATAATTATTGATTTCCATTTCTGTAAAAAATTTTTATGTTCAGTAGGTAATTCTCCGAATACCACGACTTCGGTCTGAATTGAACCAAATTCCCTAGATATAGTATAGATTGACCTTATTATTGTTTTTAGTACCACCTGTCACGAATAGCGTGGATATTTGTCACACCTAAATTGGTCATTAAATGGCTTGACGATATGGGGGATAATATATATAATAATTCAGATAAATTTAGTCTAATCTAAAAATATATTTTAACTTATGAACATCCCCTTTAATTACTCGCCGGATTGCAATTCTGGCTCGGGGATTTTAATGGTGAGATGCATGCGTCCAAAAATAAACGCTCAAAGCAGCTTTCAACTACAATAGACTAGTGATTATTTTGTTAAATTTTGAGGAGTTAGGTTTATGAAGATTTTTGACAGAAATTTGAGTAATATATCCCGCCGGGATTTTCTTAAGATGGCGATGGGGGGTGGTCTTGCAGTCACAGGATTGGCAGCGACTGAAAATATCGCTCCATCGAAGGATGTCTCCGCCAAGTCAGACGGAGACAACAACATAATAAACGAAAGCCAAGAATCTACCTCCCAAAATCATCACGGCAGACCTGGAACAGTTGGGCAGGTGGACCATTCAGCCAATGGTTTTGATCCTCTCACACTGCTGTATGAATGGGACTTTGGTCAGGTGAGCCAATTGCCAAGCGGTCAAACCTTACGGGAATACCATATCGCCGCCTATGATAAAGAAATCGAGATCGCCCCAGGTATCTTCTTCCCTGCCTGGACTTATAACGGACGTGTTCCCGGACCCAGTCTTAGATGCGTTGAGGGAGATCGCATCCGCATCAAATTCGTCAACGCGGGCAGCCATCCCCACACCATTCATTTCCATGGAATCCACGCAGCAAGAATGGATGGTATTCCCGGAGTAGGAGCGGGGGAGATAATGCCGGGAGATGAGACGATATATGAATTTGATGCCTTTCCTTTTGGCTGCCATCTATATCATTGTCATTCAAATCCTCTGAAAAGACACATTCATAAAGGATTGTATGGGGCATTTGTGATTGATCCTGACCCTGCCAGGCATCAGGGAGAAGACGAACAAATCGCTCGCCAACGTAATCACCAATTTCCAGAAAGTGATGAGTATAACGAGATGGTCATGGTGATGAATGGTTTTGATACCAACTTTGATGGAGATAATGAGGTTTATGCTGCCAACAGCATCGCCTTTGCTTATATGAAAGAGCCGATCAAGATCAAGCGAGACCAAATACAACGCCTTTACCTGGTCAACATCACTGAATTTGACCCGATCAACTCAATGCACATTCATGCCAATTTCTTTGATTATTACGATCATGGCACGACATTAAAACCCACCCTCAAAACTGTTGATACCATCATGCAGTGCCAGGCCCAACGAGGTATTCTTGAGTTCTCATTTAAGGACTTTGAACCTGGCCTCTATATGTTCCACGCTCATCAAAGTGAGTTCGCTGAGCTGGGTTGGATGGGATTTTTCGAGGTAAGCGAATGAAACCGGGAGAAGATATAACCACTGCCTCAGAGAAGAAATCCAATCCCTCGCGCAATATTCCTTTGTGGGTATCGGTCCTGATCCCTGTACTTGCGATCGGATTGATGCTGCTGCTCTTTGCTTATGGCAATCCATTGTCCCTCTTTACCGCAAATCTACCCCCGATCGAAGACATAAATGTGGAACGTATTCGGGTGGTCGAAGATGGATTTGAAGTGACCCTGGTCAACGGCGGACCCGATCCGGTTACGATCGCCCAAGTAATTGTTGACGATGCGTATTGGAATTACCAGATTTCCCCATCTCCCACTCTACCTCGCCTTGGTCGAGCCAAAGTCGATATTCCCTATCCATGGGTGGAAAACGAACCCCATGCGATCGTTCTGGTGACATCCACCGGTACAACTTTTGAAGGTGAAGTACCTGTGGCAACCACCACACCCACCCCTGGAGTTCGTGAATTCCTGGCGTATGGGTTGTTAGGTATTTATGTGGGCATCATACCTGTCGGTTTAGGTATGCTTTTCTACCCGGCCATGAGAAAGATGGGTCGCAAATGGCTCGGAGCATTATTGTCTCTGACCGTTGGATTGTTGGTTTTCCTGCTTGTGGATACGATGTTGGAAGCTCTGGAGATCGCAAATGAGCTGCCGGGTGTATTCCAGGGAATCCCATTGATCCTTATTGCAGCTCTGCTTACCTGGTTGCTTTTGCTTGCGCTAAGTTCACAAAGGAAGAAATCGATCGGATCTGATCCAGCCCGGCAGGCGATTTATCTTTCAACGATGATTGCATTGGGGATTGGATTGCATAACCTGGGTGAGGGTTTAGCAATTGGTGTGGCATTCTCAATTGGTGAAGCGGCGTTGGGTTCATTCCTGGTGATCGGTTTCATGCTGCATAACATCACAGAAGGAGTGGGTATTGTGGCACCTTTGGTACCTGGTAAGAAAAAACCCAACCCGGGAGAGGAGCAGTCGAACGCCAAGGATTCAGATCCCACAAAAGAGAGGCAGGTAACAAAGAGTCCCCGCTTGAGAATATTTATCGGGCTGACGCTGCTGGCAGGCGCGCCAGCAATATTGGGCTCCTGGATCGGTGGTTTCGCTTTTTCACCAATCCTGGCTGTGTTGTTCTTGGGGATCGGTGTGGGTGCTATCTGGCAGGTGATCGTTGAGGTGGTGTCCCTATTGAGAAGCTACTCGAAACGAGATGGAACGCCATTCATCTCATGGATGAACTTAGGCGGATTCGTGGTCGGTATCGCCATCATGTACCTGACTGCATTTCTGGTCAAATTCTGATCTAAATTCCGATCCCTGAATCAAGAAATTTTCAACTAAACATCAGGTTAATAATGAAGGACTTCCGCAGGCAGTTTCGACTTCGGAAGTCCTTTTATGGCTGGGGGTCGAGGATTCGAACCTCGGCTTACTGTTCCAGAGACAGTTGTCCTACCACTAGACGAACCCCCAACTTCGTTGGACGCGTATTCTATCATGGCTGGAGGTAGCCGTCAATTCAGCACCGGTTCCAGCGTGAATACTATGTAAGATATTCCTTAATTATCGAAATATTATCCCGTGATTCTGGACAGACTGGATATAATTGTCGTTAGCAATAAGATGCGGCATAAGCATATTTGCCTATCAAATTGTAGAAAGCATTGGATTAATCCATTTAGGAGAGACATAAGCAGATGAATAAAACCGAGTCAGCCCCACCTACTGACTTTATCCGCTCCATCATCAATGAAGATATGATTACAGACAAGTATGGGGGACGGGTCCATACAAGGTTTCCACCCGAACCCAATGGCTACCTGCATATTGGACATGCAAAATCCATCTGCCTAAATTTTGGTGTCGCTTCCGAGTATGGAGGTTTGAGCAATTTGCGGTTCGATGATACCAATCCGAGTAAGGAAGAGACCGAGTATGCAGATTCGATCCAGGAAGATGTTCACTGGCTCGGGTTTGATTGGGATGATCGCCTGTTCTTTGCCTCGGACTATTTTGACCAGCTCCATGATTATGCTGTGCAGTTGATTAAGCAGGGTGATGCATACGTTTGTGATTTAAACTCGGATGAGATCAGGGAATACAGGGGTACCCTGACCAGGCCCGGGAAAGATAGTCCATATAGGAACCGACCTATCGAGGAGAACCTCGACCTCTTCGAGCGCATGCGGGCAGGTGAGTTCCCTGATGGATCTCGTACGCTGCGAGCCAAGATTGACATGGCATCTCCGAATATTTCGCTGCGGGACCCGGTGCTTTATCGCATCATGAAGGTCCCTCACTACCGCACAGGAGACAAGTGGTGTGTTTATCCCATGTATGATTTCACACATTGCCTTTCGGATTCGATCGAAGGGATTACGCATTCACTTTGCACCCTGGAATTCGAGAACAACCGGGCTCTATATGATTGGGTGCTTGACAAACTCCAGGTCTACCATCCCCAGCAAATTGAATTCGCTCGCCTCAATTTGAGCTACACGGTGCTCAGTAAGCGAAAGCTGCTGCAATTGGTGCAGGACGGGATTGTTGATAGCTGGGATGATCCACGCATGCCCACCATTTCAGGTCTCCGTCGGCGTGGATATTCACCAGAGGCAATTCGGGCATTCTGCAGCCATATTGGAGTCGCTAAGGCGAACAGCATTATCGATATCGCTTTACTTGAGCACTTTATTCGCAAGGACTTGAACCAGACCGCACCACGAGTGATGGGTGTGTTGCGTCCGCTGCGTGTGGTTATCGATAACTATCCCGAAGACCAGGTTGAAGAGATTGAGGCTGTGAATAATCCAGAAGATCCAACTATGGGAACACGAAAGGTTCCTTTTTCCCGTGTGCTTTACATTGAGCAGGATGATTTTCGTGAGGTGCCGCCACCAAAATATCGCCGTCTGATTCCTGGTCGGGAAGTACGGCTTCGATATGGGTATTTCATCACCTGTGTTGGAGTTGTTAAGGATGAGGAAACCGGTGAGGTTGTTGAGCTGCACTGCACCTATGATCCAGAAACCAGGGGTGGAAATGCGCCAGATGGGCGCAAGGTCAAATCAACCCTGCACTGGGTGTCTGCTGCGCACGCCATCGAGGTCGAAACCCGGCTCTACGATCGCTTATTCTTAAAAGAGAACCCAGACGATGTAGAGGAAGGCACAGACTTCAAATCTAATATAAATCCAAATTCATTGGAAATCTTGGAAGGATGTTATGTTGAACAGAGCCTTGTGGATGCAGTTCCAGGTTGCATCTATCAGTTTGAGAGACAGGGCTATTTCATCGTTGATCCGATTTCCTCAGAACATGGGAAATTAGTTTTCAATCGAACGATCTCACTCAGGGATTCTTGGGCCAAGATACAGAAATCAATGAAGAAATAAAACTGATCTTCATTTACCCCACATCCATCATCTCGAGTGTCTTAACTGCGTTGTCAATTCGCATCAGGACTGTTTCTTTTCCGAATATTGCCATGGTCTGGAAAAGCGGTGGGCTAACTTTTCTACCAGTAACAGCAGACCGTAAAATTCCAAATAGCTGACCTGCGCTGAGGTCCAGCTCATCAGCTAAAGCACGCAGCTCTTGCTCTGCGATTTCGGGGGTCATTTCAGGTTCACCTTCAAGGATCTGATACGCACGCCGGGCAGCAATTGCTGATTGGGCAGGTGTCATCTTTTTTCCTACAAGGTCCTCAGGATCAGGATTAACATCATCTTCAAAGAAGAACCCTCCCATTTCTGGTGCATCCTCCAGGGTGACAATCCGTTGTTGGATGAGTGGTGTAATTTCGAGCAGTTTATCATCGTCTACAACATAGCCAGCTTTCTCAAAGAATGGCTTGATGCGCATGGCCAGGTTGGTCACAGGTAGATTTCGGATATGTAAACCGTTGAAATGGTCAAGCTTGGAGAAATTTATTGCTGCTGGAGATGGATTTAAACGATCAATATTGAACATTTCAACCAGGTTGTCCATGGTGAAGAATTCGGTATGATCGTCATAGCTCCATCCCATGAGTGTGGTCCAATTGACGACCCCTTCTGGTATGTACCCCAGTGCTCTAAGATCGGCCAGATAAATCGAAAAACCATCTTTGATAAATTGTGCAGAATCTCGCTTGCTCATCTTTCCCTTTCCGGATGGTTTAAGGAACAAAGAAAGGTGAATCCATTCTGGTTCTTCCCAATTTAAGGCGCGGATTATATGGGCATGTAAGGGAAAAGTTGGCAGCCACTCAGAGCCACGGATGACATGTGTGATCCCCATCAGGTGGTCGTCAACCATCGCCGCCAGGTGGTAGAGTGCCAAACCATCGGATTTTACGATGATGTAATCATCGATGTTCTTATTTTCAACCGTAATCTCCCCCCTCAAGCGGTCAAGCACTGTGATTGAACCCTCCTGAGGAGTCTTGAAGCGGATCACATGAGATTCGCCACCATCTACTCTTATGTTGGCTTCACCTGGTGAGATTCGGCGACATGTTCCATCGTAGTGCGGTGCTTCTTTTCGTTGTTGCTGCTCCTGGCGAACGCGAGCCAGACGCTCAGGGGAGCAGAAACAATAATAAGCTTTTTCATTTTCGACCAGTTGTTGGGCATACTGCAGGTAAAGGTCTTTGCGCTGGGATTGGTGGTAGGGAGCGTGAGGACCGCCGACATCCGGACCTTCATCCCAATCGATCCCCAACCAGCGGAGACTTTCGATCAACTCTTTTTCAGATTCCGGGTTGTACCGTTTTCTGTCAGTATCTTCTATCCTGAGGATAAACTGACCACCGTTCTGACGGGCAAGCAGATAATTGTATAGTGCAGTCCGTCCGCTGCCCAAATGTGTCCTGCCAGTTGGGGAGGGGGCAAAGCGAACTCTGATTGGTTTGGA
>JBEQLH010000011.1:2085-7234 GCA_040326075.1 Anaerolineales bacterium | reverse complement strand
TGAAATGCCACCAGTGTGGCGACGCCATAACAGATCAATGCGCCGTATGTGTCCCGCGCTAGTCGAGCGGCGCGCAAGATGCGATATATGATAAACAATAATAAACCAAGAACGAGAATAGTGCCGATAAAGCCAAATTCCTCAGCCAGAGCTGAGAATATGAAGTCAGAGTGACGTACTTTTAGGAATCGCAGCTGTACCTGGGTGCCCAGGTTATACCCTTTTCCGAACCAACCCCCCGAACCGATGCTGATCAAAGCCTGCTGGATATTATAACTATCACCAAGACGAGCTTCCGGATTTGGGAATAAGAAATCGAGGACGCGTGTCCTCTGGTAATCAGCTAGAAGGGGGAAACCAACAATTGGGATGACCACTCCAACTCCGGCAAAAACAGCCAGCATTTTAAGATTTAATCCACTTGCCCATAAGAGCGTGAACCAGATAACGATGATCACGATCGAAGTCCCCAAATTGGGCTGCAGGAGAATCCAAATCACGATTCCGACAGTCAGTAATAAGCTGCGAAATACGATACGAGGGTCATTAACCCGCTCCATATTTCGAGAGAAGAATTCAGCCAGGGCCAGGATGATGACGATTTTGGCCAGCTCGGAGGGTTGGATAGAGAAGTAGGTAGTTTCAAACCATCGCGCCGATCCGAAGACAGCCTGACCAACCACAAAAAGGATTCCTAACAGTCCCGCCATACCATAGTAGAGGAAGCGGTTGATCGAGTTCCAAATTCGATAATCAATCGCGGTGGTGACCAGGATGACAACGAAACCAATGATCACAAAGATCGTTTGGCGTTGATCGTAACCTGCCAGAGTAATATTCCCGGCAATCGCAGAGCGGATCATTGCAATACTGAAAATGCTTAAAATTGCCACCGCCCCGAGAAGCCAGAAATCGAAATGTTTCCAGGATGATCTTACATCACTCATACGTTCTTTCTAGTGCGTCTCCGTCCAGCAGGGTTGAGCGGGATATCAGCGATTAAACGTTGCTGACGGCCGTCCTGGTTCATTTCAATACGCACTGCAGCTGGATCGATGTCGACGTGTCTTGACATAACTTCGATCAATTCGTCTTTCAGTTTTTCAAGAGTGCCTGGATTCAAGTCAGTCCGATCATGGATTAAGACTAATTTCAGCCGTTCCTTTGCCTGTTTGGCGCTGCTCTTGTCTCGTCCAAGGATCCGATCGATGAAGGTGCCCATGTCAATCTCCTCCTGAGCGGATCATGCGCGATATGCGTCCAAAGAAACCGTTGCTGTCCTCAAGGCTCAGAAATGGAACATTCTGTCCCTTGAGCCTGGAAGCGATGTTCTGGAATGCTTTACCTGCCTGGCTATTTCCATCGAGGACGATTGGAACTCCACGATTGGTGCTCAAGATCACATTATCGTCTTCTGGGACAATGCCGATCAACTCAATAGCCAGGAGCTCAACAACATCATTGGGTGAGAGCATATCCTCTCGCTTTACCATTTCGGATTTAACCCGGTTTAAAATCAGACGCGCGGGACCTTTTTCTTCTGCTTCGACCAGGCCGATGATGCGATCTGCGTCGCGAACCGCGGAAATTTCGGGATTGGTTATCACCAGGACCGTATCAGCTGGCGCGATCGCATTGCGGAAACCCCGTTCAATGCCCGCGGGTGAATCGATCAAGATCCAATCCGATTCATTCCGCAGATCATCGATCAGACGCACCATATCGCTGGGGGAAACAGCGGTTTTGTCGCGAGTTTGAGCGGCGGGGATCAGGAACAGGTTTGGTAAACGCTTATCTCGAATCATAGCTTGCCGGAGACGGCAGCGACCCTCCACCACATCAACCAGATCGTAGACAATCCGGTTTTCAAGACCCAAGACAACATCTAGATTCCGCAATCCGATATCTGCATCAATACAGACGACCCTCTTGCCGTCAATTGCTAATGCGGTCGCGATATTGGCGGTGGCAGTTGTTTTTCCAACACCACCTTTTCCAGAGGTAATCGTGATTACTTTATCTGTCATATGTCTTCCCCGGAATTTCCAATCTAGTCCATCCTGTAGTTTCCAAAATTACTTCCCTTTTGGCTGCCAAGGGACGGCCACAACCTGTCCATCGACAATGCGAGCCATCTCTGGTTGTGCCTTCCCCCTCCTTTTGGGTGTGGTGGCGATATGGCCTGCGATGCGCAATTGAGTGGGGGCTAAATCCATCGCGCAGACCACTGCCGTTTCATCTCCTTCAGCTCCTGCATGAACCATTCCCCTCAGACGACCCCAGACAAGAATATTGCCACCTGCAACAATCTCACCACCTGGATTTACATCACCGATGACGGTTACATGCCCAGAATTCTGCAGACTAATGCCCGAGCGTAAGGTTCGGCGGACGAGCACCGCCTCTTCCCCGGTAAGGGCTGTTTCAATCGAGTATGTGGTCTGTTCTGAGCGAGGTTTGTTGATCCTGGTTGCCAATCCAAGTGATTGGGCATTTTGCTCAGTGACCGGGGAATTGCTCAATACAGCCCAGAGTGCCAGCCCGTCTTCGGTCAGCATATCCCGAATCTGACCGAGTTCAGCAGCTCTGATCACATGATTGCCAACATCAAGGATCAAGCGACCACCACGCAGGAATTCTGATTGTTCCTTGACTTGTTCCTGCAAGGCAGTTTTTGCACCAGGCCAATCTTCATTGCGAACGGTGATTAACAACCCTTCGCGAATGCCCTTAATTTGCACCTTGGCGCGCTCTTCCATAGTTTTATCTGGCAAAGGTCTGTCCAGGGTTTTTAAATGATAATCCGAACCAAAATGATGAATTTAATGGATTATAGCATGAACTATTAGGGATTTTGAGCAGCAGTATCACCGGCTTTGATCTCAAAATATGCTTCCAGAAATTGGCGTACAATCGGACCCGCGACGCTCGCACCTTCACCGCCATTATAGACAAACGCGACTACGGCGACTTCAGGATCTTCATATGGGGCATATGCGACAGTCCACGCGTGGGTTGGCCAGTTTCCGGGGATGCATAGGTTCTTTTCGTTGGCAAATTTATCGCAGTATTCTGCGGTGCCGGTTTTACCAGCGACGGAGATATTGACGTTCTCGAATTCATCGGTGAGCGTACCATTCAGGACTGCCATCCGCATCCCTTCCTGGACTTTATCAATCACCCAGGGTTCCACGGATTTCTTTTCTCCAGTGAGTTTGCCTTCACAACCACCGGGGCTGCTGGGATCTTCAAATACATCAATCACAGGTTCATTGGTGATGTCCCATACTGGATCTGGCAGGAAAGACTTTACCAGGTTGCCATCGCTGTCCAAGATCTCCTTGAGGATTGTTGGCCGCATAAGGAGACCATCGTTGGCGATTGTGGTTGCAGAAAGCAGAACCTGAAGTGGCGTGGCGATCACGAATCCCTGACCGACGCTGGCAATATAGGTGTCACCAGTTGACCAGTTTTCACCCTGATTAATCCGTTTCCAGGTCGGATCGGGGATGAGACCATCTTCTACCAGGGGAAGCTCGACGCCGGGATAGTTACCATAACCGAGCGCGCGGGCGTAAGTTCCCAGACGACAGATACCTAAACCTTCTGGGATCTCATCCTCATAACCGCCGCCAAGTTTGTAGAAGTAAACATTACTGGAGTTGGCCAGACCGTTAACAAAATCAATCTCCCCAAAACCTGCATCGTTCCAATCGATGAATTCTCGAGCACGGGGATTGAGTACGTTGGCCGAAAATTTTTCTTCAATCACGATCTTGGGTGGTGCTTCTACAATCTGTTCGGGTGTAACTACTCCCTCGTTAAGCGCACCAACTGCTGTGACCAGCTTAAAAACAGAACCAGCAGGCAGCTCATCTCCAACTGCATGGTTCAGCATTGGATTACGTTCATCTTGAGAGAGCTGCTCAAAATAATATTGCGGAATTACCCTTGCCATGCGGTTGTTCTCGTAGCTCGGAAAGGAAACCATAGCCAGGATTTCACCTGTCTTGGGATTCAATGCGATCACTACTCCGCTCGTGGAGCGGGTAGTTCCGAGATAAGTATTCCAGAATTCGATCTCACGGATCAGGATTGACTCAGCGGCACTTTGCAGCCTGGTGTCGATCGTCAGACGCAGGTTGAGTCCAGGTGCAGGATCGATTGGAGGGACCACATCTCGCAAGACCTGCCCTCCAACATCGACTTCTACCAATCGCCTGCCATTCCGACCGCTTAATATACTCTGGAAATAGCGTTCGACACCTGCGTATCCAACCTTGTCCCGATCAGGCACGAAATTGCGTTCGAGATAATATTCTTCTTCTGCCGCGGAGATAGGACCGAGAAATCCGATGATATCCGCGGTAAGCGATCCTGTGGGATAATCCCGCACGGATTCAATTTCGATATCAACCCCGGGTAAATCTACAGCCCTCTCCTTGATGATCATGGCTGTATTGCGGTCGATATTACATTCGATCCTGACCGGATCATACGGGGCGGAAGTATCTCCATATTCAACTATTTGGGTGATGCCGTGTTCGGAGCGGCAAGGCACGTAAGGGTCTTCCAGTGAGCCTAAGTTGATGGGCACATTGAGCAGCTCGGATAGCTGGCGGAAGATCTCCTGAATGGCCCCTGAATCATCAGGCAGATCGGAAGGGGTGATTACAACGTTAAAAGAAGCGATATTCTGGGCCAGGATGTAATCATTACGATCAAAAACAATCCCCCGCTGCGTTGACAGGTTGATTTCACTGATGCGATTTTCTTCTGCCTGGGCGAACCATTCTTCTTGTTCGACGATCTGAAGGAAGAATAAGCGTCCCAGGTAGATCAGGAAAACAGCGACGACGGCAAATCCCAGGCTCAATATTCGCCAGAGCTGTACATTATTGGTAAGGTTTGCATTGCTGTTCATGATAACTACTGCACACTTAGCTTATTTATACCAGTATTTACGTTTACACAGAGCTTCTCGCTGAAGGTTTGATTCACCAGCTCAAATTTCAATTGTTTCTGGATAGAGCCAACTAGCTAAATCACCGATCAGCGCATATACCGGGACTGCTAACAGCAAGTTGAGCATCGCGCTGGGGATGGTGATCATGTAAAACGCCTCGAGCAATGGGATCGGGGTGCCATT
>JBEQLH010000011.1:0-1985 GCA_040326075.1 Anaerolineales bacterium | reverse complement strand
TGATCAAAGGGAGGATTCACCAGCTTCTAATGAATCCCGATTCGAGAGCATTTTCCATCAGGGTGCATTTGGAACAGGAATAAGTGGAGCAATATCAACCGATCTGAAATTTACAATGATGAGCACAATCTCGAGGAGTGAAAAGTCCATAACGGATTCGACTGTAGCACTCTGGAAGAGCTCAACCGGTCGCTGGCGGACACCACTGATTTGGCCGATCAATATATCGGGCGGATAATTTCCACCTAAACCTGAGGTTAAAACCAGGTCACCGTTCTGGATTTTGGCATCCTGGGGAATAGCTTCAACGGTAAGGTCGCCGGTGATAGAACCCTGGAGCAGGGCTTCAGCGCCGGAGGGTTGGATGCGGACATTAATAGCGGTATCTGGGTCGCTGATCAACTGGACTCGTGCACCGCCTGCAGTGACAGCAGCCACCCGCCCAACCAGCCCCTGAGATGAGACCACTGGCATCCCGCGCCGTAAGCCATCGTCAGAACCTCGATTGATGATGATATAGTGCAGGAAAGGGCTGATATCGCGTCCGATCACCGCGGCTGTAATATACTCATTCTCCGCATGCGTGCGGGCGAAATCCAGTAAGGCAGACAGGACCTCGAGCTCTGAGTTCTCTTGCTGGAGCTCGATGATCTGGGATTGCATCCGGGCAACTTCGGCTTCTAATTGAGCATTGAGTTGGGATAATCGGGTGACATCCCCGGGAACTGTAAAAAAATCACGAATAGCTAGATAACGGCTGGCCAACCAGGTTTGAGTTGAGATGAATGGGGAGAGAGCTGCACGGGAAATAGGAGCTAGATATCCCCCTAATGCCAGAAGGAGGATACCGACAATCAATAACACCAATGCGGCGGTTTGAAAAGAACGAGGGAAATTCATTCAATAACTAGGTTAAACGTGACGAGTACTGCCGCGCTCTAAACCAACTAAAAATTGAGCCAGCTGATCATAATCTTCCAATATCATGCTGGCCCCGCGCACCACACAAGTCATGGGGTCTTCTGCAACCCATACCCGGATGTTAAGTTCATCGCTTAAGCGGCGATCTAAACCGCGTAGTTGTGAACCACCTCCGGCGAGAGTTACGCCAGATTCCATTAAATCTGAAATGATCTCAGGAGGACACTCATCGAGAGCATCTTTAATCGTATCAATGATGGTTAAGACAGAACCAGAGATTGCTTCCCGGATTTCTACTGAAGATACTTCCACTGCTTCTGGTAGACCATTGACCAGGTTCCGTCCGCGCAAGGTGAGTGTCATCTCTTCAGGTAGGTGATAGGCGGAACCGATATTGATCTTTGTTTGTTCAGCCATCCGCTCACCGATCAGCAGATTGTACTTATTGCGCATATAGTTAACGATGTCCTCGTCCATTTCATCACCTGCAACGCGTAAGGAGCGTGAGATGACTACTCCGCCCATGGATAAGGCTGCGACTTCAGTGGTTCCACCACCGATGTCTACGATCATGCTGCCGCGAATTTCGGAAACTGGCAGACCAGCTCCAAGAGCTGCGGCAACCGGTTCTTCGATTAATCCAACCTCGCGGGCTCCTGCAGACATGGCGGCATCATACACAGCCCGTTTTTCAACCTCTGTTACCCCGGAGGGGATGCCGACAACAACCCGTGGGCGGGGGACAGGTACGATGCTTTGCTGGTGAGCCTTACCAATGAAGTACTCCAACATGGCTTCGGTGATCTCAAACTCAGAGATCACCCCATCCCTCAGGGGGCGTACTGCAATAATATTTGCTGGAGTCCGACCCACCATCTCTTTTGCTTCTGCACCAATGGCTTTTGGTTCTCTAGTGCGTTTGTCGATGGCGACCCAGGAGGGTTCTCTGATGACGATACCCTTGCCACGTACGCTCACAAGGGTATTGGCAGTGCCTAAATCTATACCGATGTCGAGTGAAAAAAACCCCAGCAGCCAGTTAAGTGGGTTGAAAGCCAAAGAGG
>JBEQLH010000324.1:0-3330 GCA_040326075.1 Anaerolineales bacterium | reverse complement strand
CCCATAATTTTCTGTGAAAAATCATAAATGGAGGCATTGAGTCTCGAAGGAATTCCTATATGGAATGATAATTTTGTACCTGATATCTTCAAGTAATGCTGGCGTGGGATAATTCCAGATTCTGTGGGGGCAATTTGGAATTCGACAATACAGCCATCAAATATCACAGTTAATTCTTCACTTTCAATCTGCGCTGAGCTTCTGATCATTCATTCATGCTGATCCACATCACAGGTCCAAGATTCGAGGGCAGTTTCGTTCGCAAAGGCTGCCATTCACCAACCTCCATGACCAGGATAGAAAAGTCCAGTATGTCGATAAAAACTACCAGGCGACTATCAGGACTCCATATTGGTCCAGCACTATTCTCAAATATTTGCTCATCGCTCCCATCCGGACGCGTGACCAAAAAACTGGGCCCCCCGCCCTCGGGGAAGATGTACCAGGCCAGCCACTGACCATCGGGGCTCCAAACAGGGGTCGACGGACACCAGGCAAATAAACAACTCGCCGGTACATGCGCGTTGAGAATTTCTACACTTTGCTCTTCCAGGTTGAATATCGCGATCCCGTTTTTCCATTCATTATCCGTATCGAGGTCACCCCCAATCACCCAGGCTAAGTACCTCCCATCTGGAGACCAGGCTGGGTTGCCAAAAGAGAGATCAGGAAGATCATCTAGACCAAATTCGGCGTAATCAAAGGGCGTCGGACCTGCTTCCATATGGTAAAGCCATGGGGTCAGGATCCCAGTTTCGTCCCATTTTTCGTCACCGTTGGTATAGGCAATCGTCTGGCCGTCTGGGGAAAGGCTAAAAGAAGTGTGCAGCAGATGCTCTGAATCCAACAATTCGAAACCTGTTCCATCGATTCTCACCATTGCTAAATTTCCTGGACCGGGCCTGGGCTGGTCATTTGGATTAAATATATTTGACACGAAAACGATCGTCTCTGGATTCGCCTCCCACCACTGCGGGTTGTAGTTATAGCGTCCTGGAGTATCGGTGACCTGGAGACTTTCCTCTGTCTCCAGGTCAATCAGGTGGAGATTGGTCTCACCCCTTGGATAACAACAGGAGATCATCAGCTCTCCATCCGGTGAGAGGCTGCCAAATTTATTACTGTTTTCCCAGAATGGTGTCGCGTTTCCGTCAGTCCCGATTAGCCACATTGGACGTTCGGGTTGTTGGTCCACATCGGAGTAAATCAAACCAGCGAGCGAAAATTCCGATAGGTCAACCACCTCGCTAAATAATAGATCAGCTGAGATCCAGCAGGTTCCGACGACCTCCTCAGGACATACAATTTGCCACCAATTGCCATCCGGGCTTTGATCAATAACTTCGACCAGTTCACCTCGGGGCAGAAACCCGATCACCTCAGAAGAGAGATCAGGCTCACTCCGGAGATTAAGTCCAGCCTCGGCCAATACCACAACGGTTGAAAACTCAGACTCCTCTATAGTAGGTTCTTCGTCCTGAGCAGGTGAAACATCAACTAAAAAGCCGTAGCTCACATCGCCAAGTTCCTGCCATTGGGCGAAAACGTTGAGCAGGTAGAGCCCGTGTTCAAGTTCCAATTCAATCTCATAGGGCGGTGACAGGTGTTTATTGGACTGGTCGGTTGGATCTGGTGACCACCAGTGCATCCCTCCAACCTCGCTGTCCATTCTGTCTTCAGCTTCCAATGGAGTGATCGCCAGCACCATGGTATCTGGTGGTGTGCTGTGTGGGATGGTGAATCGGGCAGTAAAAGGGCTCTCAACCAAAATGGGATCGGGTGAGGTGGGAATCCCGATCGCATCGGCGCACAGTCCAACCCCTTCAGATTCGGTTGGCCAGCAGTAGCTGCCAATCCCTGAAATTTGTTCATCCTCACCGATCTTCATGATCGCAGCCGGGGGTTCAGCGGACAAGCTTTCCCCCTGACTGGTCTCAACCCCAGCAAACTGGGGGCCGAGTTCGGATTCGATTAACTCAATTACGGATTGATTGTCACCTACATATAGAACGATCAGTTGTTCTGCCCGGTAAAAGTGGGGCGGCCCAACCCAACTGGCCATGGTCGTGCCAATGGAACTGCCATCGGGGGCGACCTGTGCTGCTTCTTCATCGGCCTGTGCTGCATCAGAATATTCGAAGACCTGAACAGTCTCACCATTGACGGAAATGACCTGGCCGGTTACCGAGAAGAAAGGCTGCTCAACTTCACCTTCCTGTCCAATTGTCGCCCCGCTCAATACCAGGGCATCCGTGAATCCCTGGGCATCCAGAACTTCGTCACTATCTGGCTCGGCGCTTGTCGCCGGTTCTTGATCGCCCACGGATGTGGACAGGTTTGAAGGCTGACAGGCCGACAAGAAGAACAAGGTTAGGAGAGCAGTTAATATTAAGTATTTCATTGCATTCATCCTTAGAATCGGGCTGAGAATAATTGTTGAAATTATTTAGGGTTAAATCATAACCTAGATACTCTGTTTTTTTCAATGCCATAATGACGTTCAGGTGTCCAGAATTGTTCCACAAGAATATCTTGGACTCGAACCAAAATAAGCTGCTTTTCAATCTAAAAAACCAATTTCAATCCCCAATTGATCCAACTTTACCCTTTGCTCAAGGCGTAAAGATGCAAAAAATCGCTCGAAGGGTACATCAAGCGATTTTTGTAGACAGTATTGAACTTAAATGAGAGAGTGGTTATCCACGCACTCTCTCATTCTCCTTGTGCATGGGCACAGGGACGAACCACCATCCAGGTTTTTAGGGGAAAATCATCATGGGGGCATTGAGCCACGAGGGAATTATCTATTTGGAATGATAATTTCGACTGCTAGAATCATCAAGTAACACTGGTGTTACCCATACTCCATCAATTGATTGAACCTCGGAGCATTCAGCGCTCTATATCTACCATACGATAAATCAAATTTCTAGAAAATATGATTATCGCCTTGTTTTGCTCTCTTTTTTTCTGATTAGTTTTATTCACCTGTCCTACGAGTGGAAACATCGAAGATGACCGCGCCTGCAAGCACAATCGCTCTGACGATGTATTGGTAGGATATATCAATGCCCATTAAGTTCATCCCATTTGTCAGTGATGTCATGACCAATGCGCCAATGAGTGACCCTATCACAGTACCGACACCACCTGCTGCTGATACACCGCCGACAAAAGCCGCAGCGATGGCATCCAATTCAAACAATGTTCCGGCTGTCGTAGTGGCAGATTGCAGGCGGGCCGCAAATAAGATTCCTGCTAATGCAGCTAGCATGCCCATCGAACCAAAAACCACATGCGTTATTCTCTTAACACTGATACCGCTCAATT
>JBEQLH010000096.1:6992-9784 GCA_040326075.1 Anaerolineales bacterium | reverse complement strand
CCGATATCGCCTCGGAGATCGTCCAAGCCTATGCCGAGCTCCCTGGTAACGATCCTGCGGTGGCTGTGCGTTCTTCGGCCACCGCGGAGGATTTACCCGAAGCATCGTTCGCCGGGCAGCAAGATACTTACCTGAATATCAGCGCTGCTGGACCACTCCTGGAAGCTACCAGGAAATGTTGGGCGAGTCTATGGACCGCGCGAGCGATCAGCTACCGCGCCCGGCAGGGCATCACAGTCGAAGGTGTTGCCCTGGCTGTGGTAGTGCAGCTGCTGGTGCCAGCTGAGGTAGCCGGAATTCTCTTTACGGTTAATTCGATCACCGGACAGCGCGACCAGATGGTAATCAACGCTGCTTGGGGATTGGGGGAGGCAGTCGTTGGGGGAAAGGTGACACCGGACACGATCATCGTCGAAAAAGCCACAAGCCGCGTGATGGACTACGATGTGGCAGACAAACAGGTGATGACGGTAAGAATTGACGGCACCACAGAGGAAAAACCAGTATCTGATTCCCTGCGTCGTGTACCTGCGCTTAACCAAGAAGACATTGTTGAACTTGCCCGCCTGGGTATGGAAATTGAGAACTTATACCAGATGCCTATGGACATCGAATGGACGCTGACTGATGGGAATTTCGCCATCTTGCAGGCCAGACCCATAACAGCTCTGCCAGATGAGGGGATTGTTCCACCAAGCGAATGGCCTATGCCTGACCCCAAGGGGCAGTACATGCGGCAAAGCATCGTAGATTTGATGCCCGATCCGCTCAGCCCTTTATTTGGTACATTGGGATTATCAACCATAAATGATGGCATTGATATCATGAGCAGAGAAATGCTCAACATGCCAGAAGGTGCCTCAATGAATGTTATGCTGACGATCAACGGGTATGCATACCAATCTGCCAACTACTCGCCCCGGCAGTGGTGGTTAATGGCGACCCGCATGCTGCCATCCTTCCCGCGCATGCTGCGTGAAGGTGTTCCATACTGGCAGGATGTCGCTCATCCTCATTATGTTGAGGTAACCGATCACTGGCGGGAGCAAAATTTCAGCGATCTCTCCACTGGCCAGCTTTGGTCAGGGGCACACGAAGTGCTGGGTGCCTTCGCCCGTCATCTGGGCGCGTTGATGGTCAGCACAATGGGACCATCAGCGGGAAGCGAAACTTTGTTTACGAATGTATATGAGAAACTAGTCCGCAAGGATGGAGACCCCTCAGCACCGACATTCTTGATGGGTTTTGACAACATCCCGCTTAAGAGCGAAAAAGCGCTCTTTGACCTGGCTGCCTGGTGCCAGGAACAGACCGCACTCACAGCCTACCTGGTCGAAACACCCAGCGAGCAGCTGGCTGATGATCTAATTCAAAAAAGTGCCCCAGAAAACATTGAACAGC
Organism: Anaerolineales bacterium; assembly: GCA_040326075.1. Classification (GTDB taxonomy): domain Bacteria; phylum Chloroflexota; class Anaerolineae; order Anaerolineales; family UBA4823; genus PFL25. Next base: position 8,383 of record JBEQLH010000096.1, on the reverse strand, counting down.
TCATCTGGGAGGAATGGCAGCAGCGCTTCCGTGAGCATCTGGACCAGTATGGATATTCCATTTACGACATGGATTTCGCCAGGCCGCTTCCCATGGATGAGCCTGAACCAATCTTGGAAATGCTAAAGCTGTTTATCAGCGGGCAAGGAAAAAACCCTTATCAGCGCCAGCAATCTTACACCTCAAAACGGGAGCAGGCCGAGGGGATGGCGCGGGGACGGCTGAAAGGTATCAAACGTTGGGCGTTCGAGAAATCGCTCAATTGGGCACAATCGCAGGCGCCCTTACGTGAGGACGGCATCGCCGAGGTCGGATTAGGTTACCCGGTGCTGCGGCAGCTGCTGCATGAGATAGGCAGCAGAATTGCTGCCGCAGGTGCCATCGATCAAGCTGATGACATCTATTGGTTGGAACAGTCAGAAGTTGAGTCAATAATCAATGCCTTGGAAAACAACCAGGCGCTGAATGATACGACGGAAATCGTGCAGGAACGCAAAGATTTATGGCAGGCACGCAAACGAGTCTCACCGCCCCCACAGCTGCCCCCAGGCAAGAAATTCTTGGGGATCGATATGGAAGGTGTTCTGACAGGCGCGGAAGGTAAAGTGGAAGGCAATGTCATCAAGGGAGTCCCTGCCAGCCCGGGGCAGGTAACTGCGACTGCTCGCGTGCTGCACGGTCCAGATGATTTCGACCAGCTGCAGCCAGGCGACATCTTGGTTGCCAGCATCACAACCCCAGCCTGGACTCCATTGTTCGCCATGGCATCCGCGGTGGTCACCGACATTGGCGGCCCGCTAAGCCACGGCTCGATCGTGGCCCGCGAGTACGGCATCCCGGCGATACTGGGCACCGGATTCGCGACCAAACTGGTTCATAGTGGACAGAAAATTGCAGTGGATGGCGCCGCAGGTACGGTCACCTTACTCGAAAGCACCTAAATAAAATAGAGGAGCAGGTAATAAACTCCTGCTCCTCTTGAATGCAGCTATGCAAACCAGCAACCGCAGAAACCTTTTCATACTCTCCTTCACTCTGGTTGTGGCCACCTTCGGGTTTGGGGTGATCATCCCGATCATTCCTTTCTACATGGAGAGCCTGGGGGCGGGCGGCACCGAGCTGGGATTATTGGTTGCGTCTTATGCAGTGATGCGCCTGATATTCGCACCGATTTGGGGGAGTGTATCTGACAAAGTTGGACGAAAACCCATTTTGATGATCGGAATCCTGGGGTATGGGATCACGATGGTGTTATTTGGTTTGGCAACAGAATTATGGATGCTGTTCGCAGCCCGCATCCTCTCTGGCGTGCTATCCTCAGCCACATCACCGACCACCATGGCTTATATCGGAGACAGCACCTCCGAGGAAGACCGTGGTGGTGGCATGGG
>JBEQLH010000096.1:4254-6892 GCA_040326075.1 Anaerolineales bacterium | reverse complement strand
CATGGGATTGAGCAACTCCTTCATGAGCCTGGGACGCATCGTCGGGCCATTGTGGGCTGGCTTTGTTTACGATATCAACTTGATATTCCCCTATATCAGTGGTGCGGCGATCATGGTGGTCGGATTCCTGGTCAGTTTATTATGGCTTAAGGAAGATGAATCTGTGACTGTAGCCGGGGGAGAAGTTGGTCAAACACCATCCAGCTGACATCCCTCACGGATCGGACGCAGATTGCCATATCTGAAGTTGAACGTAATAATAGAAATTCGTATGGGCCTCTTTTCCCTCAGGTTGTTCTCTTGAGACAAAATCAAAAATTGAACCATCTTACATTTGATTAGAGATCGCGCGTGAGCACCGCGATACCGATATCATCGACCTGGGGGGCGCCAGCGATGAACTCTCTCACATTTGCGAGGATCCCGTCTGCAATGTCACCAGCAGGGGCTCCGAGATTGTGTTTAACTGAAGCAACCAATCCACTTTCATCGAAGAATTCTTGTTGTTCATTTTGGGCTTCACTGACGCCATCTGTATAGATCACTACCACGTCTCCCGGGGATAGCTCAATCTCCCCCTGCCCCCAAAACTCATCCTCAAATAATCCCAAAGGCTTCCCAGTGTTCTCAAGCCTTTGCAGCTTTTCACCACTTTGTGAATTAAAAACCAAGGGGGGAGAATGCCCTGCATTAGCATAAACAAAACGCCCGCTTACCGGATCAAGAACACCATAGAATACGGTTACGAACTGGTTAGCGCTGGTGTCATCCAGAATGCGCTGGTTTACCGAGGTGAGCACCATTTCCGGGTGCGAAGGAAAATCTGCTGCATAGGTGCGGAAAAGACTCCAGCTCAAGGCCATGAACAAGGCCGCTGCCACGCCCTTATCAACAACATCCGCCATCAAGATCCCATAATACCCTCGTGGAAGGGGAATGACATCGAAAAAATCACCCGATGTCTCGCGCGCCGACTTCAACTTTATCGAGAGCTGCCAACCGGATATTTCGGGCAGCTCCTGGAGGAAGAAACCTTCCTGCACCTCGCCGGCCAGGGCCAGCTCTTGTGTCATCTTCTGATTTGCATGTTCAAGTTGTTCCTGCAATTTGTGCAGGGCAAGATGGGTTTCCACCCGGGCTAATACCTCTTCGACGTGAAAAGGTTTGGTGATGTAGTCAACGCCACCGACCGTGAAGGCTTTTACTTTGTCCTGGATGGCATCTAATGCACTGATAAAAATTATGGGGATATCTTTGGTTTGAGAATCAGATTTCAACCGTTCACATACTTGATAACCATTCAAGTCAGGCATTCTGATGTCAAGTAAAATCAGATCAGGAGGTTTTGCCTGTGCGGCTGCCAGGGCCAGGCGACCTTCAAGCACAGGACGGACGTTATAACCTTGCTCGTTGAGCATCTGAGACAGCAGACGTAAATTTGCCGGGGTATCGTCAACAACCAGAATATCACCTTTTGTTGAACTCTGGGATGAATTCTTCTGAGCATCCACCTTGTTCTGAGTCATTCATCTTCTCCTGAATTGTCAATCAAATCCAATATCTTCTTATACTCATAGTTATGGGCGAAATCTGTCAGCCGCTCTGCGACGGTAGGATTATAAAGGGAGATTTGTTCGATCGATTTGATAATCTGGGACATATCTGCCGTAATAGTTGCTTCCTGCAGGTCAGCCATCAAGTTTGAAGGAATATCGACCAAATCGGTTGAAGGCTGCACATCTTTTTGAATGATCTTTGGGACCGGAGGTTGAACAGGTTCTTCGTAAATAAATCGCACATCGAGGTATTTGACCAACATATCAAAGATCTCCTCTTCTCGAAATGGTTTGCGGACGAAATCCTCACAACCCTCAAATAACACTCTCTCCCGTTCTTCTTCGAAGGCAGTGGCAGTCAAGGCGATAATAACCGTATCCTGGCCTTTGGCTGTGCCTTTGATATGCATTGTAGCTTGATGTCCATCCATGATCGGCATCCGCATATCCATCCAGATCAGTTCAGGTTCCCACTGTTCCCAAATCTGAACAGCATCCTGACCATTGACCGCTTCTCTAATTGCAAAGCCCAATGGCTCCAGGAGCTTGACCAGCAGCTGGCGATTTGACTCGTTGTCTTCGGCGATCAACAAACGGTGTTCCGGTTGGTCAGCTTCCAGGCCTATTACTCTATGATGCTGGGATTCCGCTTCGAGTTCGGCGTCCCCTGCCAACTCAACCAACAAATCGAACTGGAAAAGACTTCCCTGTCCAAGCTCACTGCGAACGGTTAAATCCCCACCCATCAGATTCACGTATTGTCTGCTGATGCTCAGACCTAAGCCAGTACCCTCTTGAAATCGCTGATCAATTGAGGATTGCACAAAAGGATCGAAAACCACAGCCAAATCCTGCGGTGCAATCCCAGGACCAGTGTCCTCCACTTCGAAGTGCAGCCGGGCCATCTGCTTTGAGTGAGTTGCACACTTGACGCGCAAGGTAACCTCTCCCTGCTGAGTAAATTTAACTGCATTACCGAGCAAATTACTCAATATTTGTCTTAATTTCCCCTCCTCAGCGAGTACATGCCGGGGCACATCATCCGACCAGTCAAAGTACAATGCCAATCCTTTATCTTCAGC
>JBEQLH010000096.1:0-4154 GCA_040326075.1 Anaerolineales bacterium | reverse complement strand
GGTGTGCGAAGTTCGTGACTCATGTTGGCCAAAAATATGCTCTTGGCCTGGTTGGCTGCCTCAGCCTCACGCCGGGCTTTTTCTAATTCAGTGAGATCGTAATAGATAGCGATAAACCCTAATGACTCTCCTCCCACGATAATCGGCAGCGCCAGCAATTCCACATCAACCAGCGTGCCATTTTTACGGGTACGCTTGGTGGTCACCTGAACGGGACCAAATTCAAGTGCCTGTCTGGTATATCCAAGCGCTTCAGCCTTGATGGATTTATCCTTAGCCACCAGATCATCTAAAGGTGCTCCCACAGCCTCTTGAGACGAATATCCAAAAAGACTCTCTGCCATTGGATTCCAGGAGACGACCACGCCAGCTAAATCCGCGGTGACCACGGCCACTGGATTGTTTACAAAGAGGGCTTCGAAATATTCCTTCTGGCGTTGAATCTCTTCTTCGAAGTGGACACGTTCAGTGATATCTTCCACACTACCCTCGTAAAACTGAACTGTTCCCTGTTCATCCCGAACACATCTGGCAACATCGTTGACCCAAATGATCGAACCATCGTACCTACGCATCTGAGTTGGGTAGTCTCTGATGATTCCTTCCTCTTCCATCATCAGACGCCAATTAAATCGGTCTTGTGGATGGAGGTAGTAATCGGATATATTTTCAACATTTAGAAGGGCAGCGCGGTTGGGAAAACCAAGCATTTGTACAATTGCTGTGTTGCAGTCCAATATCTGTCCCTCTGGAGTGGAACGGTAAAGCCCCACTGGTACACCATCGAACAATGTGCTGAAGCGCTTTTCGCTGGCTTGCAGCTCACTGGTGCGTTCTTCAACCAGTTCTTCAAGATGCACCTGGTATTTGCGCAGCTCCATTTCAGCTTGTTTCCGGGCACTGATATCTTCCATGCCTCCTTCATAGTAAAGCACCTGCCCATCTTTATCTCTTACAGATCGAGCTGTATCTTTTACCCAGATTTCCTGACCATCATAACGGCGTAGTTGAAATTCAACCCCGCGCACAATATCTTCCCGATCTAATTCCGCCTGCACCTTTTCCCTTTCGTCATCCCCAACATAGATCCTGGGAGCACTATCTGCGAGAAGCGCTCCTCGGTTTGGATAGCCAAGCATCTGGATCAATCCTGGGTTGGCATCTATGATCTCTCCTTCGGGAGTGGTGCGGTATAAACCAACCGGGACCCCATCGAATAAAGAACGATAGCGCTCTTCACTATGGCGCAGCTCATGCGTTCGCGCCTCAACCCGTTCCTCGAGCAGCTCCTGGTATTCACGCAGTTCAGCTTCCGCCCGGGTGCGTTCATTGATCTCCCGCTGGGCTTCATCAAACAACCGCGCGTTTTCAATCGCAATAGCTGCTTGCTGGGCAAAAAGATTAAGTAAGTGAACATCTGGCGATGTAAATTTATGGTCTATGTCAGCGGCGACAACAGAAACAACACCAATTAAACGTTTGCCAAGTTTTAGTGGGACAGCCATGATGGCATGTATTTCATCATCAGTGTATTTATCGACACGGTTCTCCCAGGAGCTGTAATCTTCAAGTATGAGGGGTTCTCCTGTTTGCGCAACGAGTCCCATGGCTCCTTCGCCGAGCTTATGGCGTGTGCCGATATAATCCTGACCCAAGCCATAGCTGACGACAATTTCCAGCTCCTGGTTGGCATCATTGTATAACGCAAGCTCTCCTCCAGCTGCATTTAGCAAGCCAGCAGCCCGTTCTACAATCGCTTCGAGTAATACCGACAATTCCAATTCAGCAGTAAGCTCTGTCAGAGTGGTACGCAATGCATCCAACTCATCCCCCCGCTGCCGTTCTGCAGTTAATAAGCGAGCTTTCTCGATGGCGATCCCGGTCTGCTGTGAGGCAGCTGTGAGCACCTCAAAATCCATAGAACCAAAATCATCATGTTTTTTGCTTTCCGCAACCAGCACACCTTGCACCTGTTTACCGATGCACACTGGCACATCCACTTCCGATCCACCCATGCCGTAGAAATAACGCGCATCCTGGTGCACATCCGCCGTGTATTGGAGCTTACCATCCAACACTGGTCCTTCACTAAGCCCGCGCCCGGGTTTTAATCGGACTGGAGGCTCCTCAAATCCAACACAGGCTGCCATAACCCGGTCGCCGGTCGATTCATCTACCAGAAATAAAGCCACAAAATCGTAATCCAGGGTGTCGTGCAAGCCATGCACCACCCTTTGACACACTTCAGTCTCATCGAGTGCGGCGGCTAGCTCTGCGCTCAACCGGAATAGTGCAGCAACCTTGCTGGCTTTAGATTTACCTCCAGGGCTTGGTTTACCCTGTTTTTCCAAATGACCGTTTAGTTCATCTGACATCCAATCATCTCCTGATCGATGGTTAACAACAACTCCTACTACCTATTTAACCATATCTTCCGGCGATCCATGCGTAAAAAACCCGGGATCAAAGGTTAAATTTTCTAGCTGTGATGCTCTGATAGTAATGAGGAGGCGAAATTGTTTCTCTAAATCATTTACTTCACAGACGAAAAGGAGGTTCAATGATAAATCTCCCCAGGCGTAAAAGTACCAAGATGTATCCTTATGGATAATAATTTGCTTCGTTTCGAAAATATATATATATATAAAAGTACCCCCAATCATCAACCAGATTTAACATGATCATCATTGAGCTTCTCCCAAAATGGAAAAAGGATCAAGTTATCTGTCGGATCTCACCAAATTCCTCATCTCCTCTTCAACCATTTCCAGCGAAAAAGATTCATTAATATAGTATCGGACAGCATAATTTGCTTGATGAGTGGATTCATTCCAACCTTGTAAGAATTACCCCTAAACAAACGTCTAATCTATCATGCAGATGCAAACCAGGCAGGAGGATGTTTATTGAGCACCCAATTGACCGACAAAACCATTAAGAAAGATGCGGATTATATCTTTTACGAACTCACCCGCAGTATCTGCCCGGTATGCAGAAGGGTGATCGATGCTCATGTAATCTTTCGGGATAACAAGGTCTATATGCGCAAGCGCTGCCCCGAGCATGGGCATTTCGAATCGCTGATTTATGGTGATGCCCAGGCATATACAAGCACAACGAAGTTTAACAAACCGGGAACTATTCCTCTGCACTACTCAACTGAAGTTGTGAATGGCTGCCCACATGACTGTGGTCTTTGCCCAGACCACCAACAACACGCGTGTGTCGGGATCATTGAAGTCAACACTGCCTGTGATATGGATTGCCCATTATGCTTTGCCGATGCAGGTCACGGCTACAATCTCACCCTGCAAGAAGTTGAGGATATACTCGATCACTTCGTTGAAACTGAAGGTGCTCCCGAAGTAGTCCAATTCTCTGGGGGAGAACCGACGATCCATCCTGAGATTATCCCAATGATCCGGGCCGCGATTGATAGAAATATCACCAATGTAATGTTGAATACTAACGGAAAGCGGATTGCCAGGGACGATCAATTTCTGGCTGAGTTAGGAGAACTCAAACCTTACATATATTTTCAATTCGATGGTTTTGAGGCGGAGACCTATCGCATCATTCGTGGTGAACCTGATCTTTTACCGATTAAAATGCGTGCCCTCGACCGGCTGGCCGAGATCGACTGCAAGGTAGTTCTCGTCCCAGCCATTGAGCGCGGAGTAAACGAACACGAGGTGGGAGAAATTATCAAATTTGGGCTTAATCATCCCGCGGTTTATGGAATCAATTTCCAACCCGCATTCCATGCCGGGCGATACATTGATCATGATCCGCTTCAGAGAATCACCATTCCAGATATCGTCAAGGAAGTTGAAGCGCAAACTGATGGCATGTTCTTAACTTCTGATTTCCTTCCAGTACCCTGTTGTTTTCCGACCTGCAACTCAGTGACATATGCTTATATCGATGACGATGGCACTGTTTTACCCTTGCCACGTCTGGTAAATGTAGATAATTACCTGGACTATTTCACCAACCGGGTCATGCCGGATTTGAAGATGGATCTCCTCAAGGCGCTGGAAACCTTGTGGTCGACTTCTTCAGTACCCGGTATGGAAAAAGCAACTAAGAATTTCTTACTCACCTGCGCAGCCTGCGGGCTTCCCAGCGGAGGGGTGGATTCGGAGGGCTTAGCT
>JBEQLH010000095.1:2707-9809 GCA_040326075.1 Anaerolineales bacterium | reverse complement strand
ATACTTCCTGGATCAAGAACACATCCCATACCATTGGATTGACATCGATAAGAGTGAGAGTGCCAGGAAATTTGTTATGGAGCAAAACCAGGGGAAAATTATTGTACCCACAATTATTTTTCAAGATGGTTCTATTCTTATCGAACCCACTACCAACGAATTGATGAGTAAATTAGGCTTAGGAAATTAAACAGCATTTATGAGCCCGTTCTCAAGGTCAAAGAAGATCCAACGTATTAATAAACGTTGGCATACAATCTCCTCTATCAGGGATACCAATTTGAGATTGCTGATGATAGCAAGAGGAATGAACACAGTATAGATCTTGCGAAGTGGATAGTTATCAAATTTAATCGATTCGGTATGAATAAATTTCAGTTAATAATTCTATCTCAACTATCCCGTTATCCACTGAGCCAAATTGAAGATCTATATAAGCTCACTTACCAGGCCGCATTGGGGAGCGAACATGCTGTAGAGGATCTAAAAACTGCCCGAGTTTGGATGTTCCGCGAATTAGAAAAGATGGTAAACATCTCAGCATGTCCGCTTTTCGATGAGATTTCCCCTGACGGTCAAATAGTCCGCATCCATCTAAAACCATTCATTGATAGCGGAGGAGACCCTGAAATCCTGCTCGAAGCATTTATACGAACAGCAAATGAATTTAAGGGTAGTATTGAGAAATTAAAACAGAATTGGAAGAACATTGAAGTTTTAGCAGAATCCGGTGAATTGAATTTTAAGGCAGAGGAATTACGCAGTTTTATTTCTTTGATGGAATCTTCAGGATTCCCAGCGGTACACCATTCACCAATTTACCGGGATGCCTATCACCCCCACTATAGAATCGTCTCCCGGGAATATGTGCATCAGATTATTCCGAGTCAAATTTGATAAACCCTTTTCTTTCAAAGATTGACTTAGCAAAATGTAATGAATAAGGATATTAATTCTATCTCGCGAAAAGTTTTATTTCTGTGCACTGGGAATTCGTGCCGCTCCCAGATGGCAGAAGCTATTGTGAATGCTAATTCACAAGATTATTGGCTCGCGTACAGTGCTGGCACAAAACCCACTCAAGAAGTACACCCGCTCACCATCAAAGTTTTAGCAGAAATAAATGTCCAACATAAAGGGCATTCTAAAAGTATCACCGAATTCAAGGACGAGGATTTTGATTTGGTTGTTACAGTATGCGATTCAGCGGTCGAGGATTGTCCTGTATGGCTAAAATCTGGTCGCCAAATCCACCATTCATTTCCTGATCCAGCTGCATTTCATGGAAGCTCTGTGGAAACTTTAGCGGTATTCCGTCAAGTCCGTGATGATATATTGCAGGAAATCCCTCGTCTATTGAGGAATCTAAATTCTGAATCTTCTTTAGATTGAATTAGTTAGATCCAGTCTTTACCCCATTCGCCCAGTTATGTAATCTTCAGTTAGCTTCTTTTCTGGAACGGTGAACATTGTCTCCGTCATTGAAAACTCAACCAATTCCCCCAACCAGAAGAGACCGGTCTGCTCAGAAACTCTCGCTGCCTGCTGCATATTATGAGTCACGATAACGATCGTGTACTCCTCTTTAAGTGTCGCGATAAGCTCTTCAATTTGTCCAGTTGCCAGCGGATCTAAGGCTGAGGCAGGCTCATCCATCAGGATTACATCCGGCTCAACGGCAATAACTCGCGCGATACACAATCGCTGCTGCTGACCCAATGATAACCCAAGCGCGTCGTCATCCAAGCTATCTTTCACATCATCCCACAGGGCAGCCCGCACCAAGCTTTGTTGAACTAATTCATCCAAATCTTGCCGCCCGTTGACCAAACTTAAAATTCGCGGACCAAACGCGACATTGTCAAATACCGATTTGGGAAATGGATTAGGCTTTTGGAATACCATTCCCACCCGTCTGCGCAGTTCTGCCAAATCCACGTCATGATCATAAATGTTCTTGCCATCGAGCTTAATTTCACCCTCAACTCGACTTTCTGGAATCGTGTCATTCATCCGGTTTAAACACCTTAAAAACGTTGATTTTCCGCATCCAGATGGACCTATGAGGGCAGTGACAGAACGAGATTTTATATCGATATTTATGTCAATTAACGCCTTAAATTTTCCATAGTAAAAATCTAATTCTTTTACAGTGAAGGTCACTGATCCATTATTCATCTCAGTAATTCTAATCGATTATTACATCGAAAAATGTAAGATTCCTTGCTTCGTTAACCGAGTATTGCTATAATCATCACGATGATCACAAGTCATAAATATTTATTCATCTTGATTATATTGATCTTGGCCGCCTGTGCACCTAAAACTGACACAGAAGAAGCCCTTCCCTCTGACTCAAAAGAGTACATCAACAATACTGGATCTGACACAATAGTAAATCTCGCCCTTGCATGGGCAGAGAAGTACCAGGAAGTCAGCCCACAAACGAATATCGCCGTTTCTGGCGGTGGATCGGGCACTGGGATTGCTTCTTTGATTAATAAAACTACAGACATCGCAAACGCTTCCAGGCAAATCAAATCTGTGGAAGTGGAAAACGCATTAGCGAACGAAATCGAACCAATCGAATTTGTGGTAGCTCGAGATGCGATTGCAATTATTGTCAATCCAAACAACCCGATAGACGAACTTACCCTTCAGCAGCTCTCCGACATATACAGCGGTAAAATCAACAATTGGGGAGAAATTGGTGGTGAAGATCGGCCAATAGTGCGCCTCTCCCGAGAGACAAATTCTGGCACACATGTGTATTTCCTCGAGGAAGTATTAAGATTGGGCCAGAAAGAAAACGACACCTTATTCTCCACCGATACCCTACTATTACCATCATCTGAAGTAATCGGAGCTGAAATTCGTAGCAACCCAAATGCGTTAGGTTATGATGGCCTGGGATACGTAACCGATGACATGAAAGTTATCGCGGTTACAGCCAGCCAGGAAAAAGATGCAGAATTCATATATCCTTCCGCAGAATCCGTTAATGATGGCACATATCCAATTGCTCGTGATTTATATATGTATACTGCAGGTCAACCAAAAGGGGCTATTAAGGAATATCTTGATTGGATTCATTCTCCTGAAGCTCAGCAAATTGTTACCCAACTCGGCTTTGTACCGATAATTGCCCCGTAACATGCATTCGTATTTTATATCTTATTGAACGCGATAGATAATAAATCAGAACAGGAAATCGATGAAGTTCCCAACAATCAAATCAGAATCTCTAATCACCGGAATTATCAAAATCACCGGATACTCTGCCATTATCTTCGTCGGATTAATTTTTTATTTCTTAATAAGCGAAGGACTGCCCGCCATTACCAAAGTCCCCTTCTCAGAATTCTTGAAAACCCGCTGGTACCCAATTGAAGATTATTTCGGAATCCTGCCCATGTTGGTCGGGTCTTTTATTGTAACTGTGGGAGCTTTAATTATCGCAGTTCCGATTGGTTTGCTCACCGCAATCTATATATCCGAAGTAGCATCTCGTAGAACAAAGGAATTTCTGAAACCGCTCGTTGAGCTGCTGGGTGGATTTCCATCTGTAGTCCTAGGCTTCCTGGGATTGCTCATCCTATCACAATACCTCCGTGAAATCCTAAACTTGCCAACTGGATTATCCGCCTTAACAGGTGCTCTCATCCTGGCAGGTATCGCCATCCCTGCAATTGTATCGATTTCTGAGGATGCCTTAGACGCAGTCCCAAAAAGTTATCGAGACGCTTCACTGGCCCTCGGGGCAACGGAATGGCAAACGATATGGTGGGTAACCTTGCCAGCAGCAAAATCAGGCGTTCTGACTGCCATCATGTTGGGTATTGGTCGAGCAATTGGAGAGACCATGGTTGTATTGATGGTAACCGGAAATGCGCCCATGATGCCAAAAGGTCTGGCTACCTTTTTTAATCCAACCCGCACTATGACGGCAACAATTGCAGCTGAGATGGGTGAAGTAGCAAACGGCAGCACCCATTACAATGTATTATTCTTCATCGGAATCGTATTATTCGTCATCGCCTTGATTGTTAATGTCACGGCTTCGACGTTTGTTTTCCGTCGCAAGAAGCGTTCGGAGCGAATCCTGTCATGAAGTCCAGAACATCAGCCGAAAGAAGAAACACAACCCAGCGAATTGGATTCATATTCCTAAGGATTGTGGCGATAATTGCAGTTCTACCAATCATCGCCATCATTGCTATCATTGTTTATAAAGGAGCGTCCGCGATCTCGTGGGAATTCATTACTGGTTTTCCAAGCAATGGAATGCGTTCAGGGGGAATCTGGCCAGCTATCGTGGGAACTTTTTTTCTTACTATGGGGTGTGCAATCCTAGTTACTCCAGTAGGTATTGGCGCAGCCGTTTACTTAGCAGAATACGCTCCTGATAACCGCTGGACCCAGTCGATCCGCATAGCAATTATTAACCTGGCTGGTATCCCCTCAGTGGTGTATGGATTGTTCGGCCTCGGACTTTTCGTTATATTTTTAAATCTCGGGATCAGCATTGTCGCGGGTGCATTTACACTGGCAATAATGACCCTGCCGGTCATCATCACCACAACCGAGGAAGCACTGCGCGCGGTTCCGCAATCCTTCCGGGTTGTGAGCATTTCTTTAGGGGCAACACAATGGCAAACAGTTCGCCGCATTGTGCTGCCTCAAGCCCTGCCGGGGATGATCACCGGTGTAATTTTGGGGCTCGAACGGGCGGCTGGTGAAACAGCACCGATCTTGTTCACCGCTGCAGTGTTTTACCTGCCCCAATTACCTTCCTCAGCTTTGGACCCAACTATGGCTTTGCCCTACCATCTTTACGTCATTTCAACACAAGTGCCAGGAATGGAACCAGAGATTCAATATGGAACTGCGCTAGTATTACTGGCTTTCGTACTTGGAATGAACCTTCTGGCAACAGTCGTCCGATCTCGCGCTCGAGCCCGTCGGCAATGGTGAAATTTCTGGGATCTTTTTGATCAAATCTATGACCACGAAGAATAAAATTGTCACCGAACACCTGGTTCTGCAATATTCTGACGGAACGGAGTCTCTGAAGGATATCAGTTTAGATATTCCAATTCACGCCATTTCGGTATTGTTTGGACCTGCCGGCGGTGGAAAATCAACATACTTAAGGGTATTAAACCGGCTAAATGATTTAGCCAATGTCACTAGTATCTCTGGAGAAGTTCGTTTATATTCAGATTCAGAAGGATATCTCGACCTTCTCGATCCCAGGATAGATGTCACAGCTTTACGTCGCCGGGTTGGCATGGTATTCGCCCGACCAGTAGTCCTGCCAATGACCATTCGTCAAAATCTTACTTATGGTCTGGAAATCGCTGGTGAACGAAATAAAAAACATCTTGACGAAGCAGTTGAACGAAGCCTGAAACAGGCAGCTTTATGGGTGGAGGTCAAGGACCGCCTTGATGACCCTGCTGTCGATTTGTCTGGTGGACAGCAGCAGCGATTGTGTATTGCTCGTAGTTTGGCACTTGAACCAGAGGTGATCCTATTAGACGAACCCACTTCAGGGTTAGATCCAATTTCGACAGGCAAGGTCGAAGCCTCACTGCAGGAATTAAAAAATTCCTACACAATCGTTCTGGTTCCCCATTCCGTTCAGCAAGCTGCGCGTACTTCTGATTATGCGGCATTTTTCTTGCAAGGTGAATTGATCGAATATGCTCCTGGAAAGGACATATTCACAAATCCTGGTGACCAGCGTACGGCAGATTATATTGAAGGTAGGTTTGGATAATTCTATTGTCATTTTTACAGATAAAATGAAGGTGAGGAACAAATTATGTCTTCCATATCTCCGAGAGAAACTCTTGATCGAGCAATCGAAGAACTGTTGAAAGAAGTCTTAGCTCAAGGCAGCATGGTCGAAAATGCGATCAAAGAATCAGTTGATGCGTTGGTCACTCGCGATGTCGAGCGGGCAAAAATCATCTATGATGGGGATCGCCAGATCAATAAGAAGCATTTTGAAATCGAGGAAAGCGTAATCACAGTAATCGCCACCCAGCAGCCCATGGCGCGCGATTTACGTCTTCTGACCGCCATACTTGAAGTGACAACCGAGCTCGAGCGCATGGGAGACTACGCCAAGGGAATCGCCCGCATCACTGTCCGCTTGGGTCAGGAGCTTCTCCTTGAACCGGTCAACGAAATCCCTCCCATGGCAGCGGTGTGTATAGATTTACTCGATCGCGCCCTGCATGCCTTTGTTGACAAAGATGCTGAAGCTGCTCGCGTCATACCAAAAGAAGACGACCAGGTAGATTCTTATTACAATCGTATCTATCGCGAATTAATGAAGCACATGATTGCCGATCCTACAAAAATAGACCAGGCGAACCATCTTTTATGGGTGGCGCACAATCTCGAGCGCGTAGCGGACCGGGTTACTAATGTTTGTGAACGGATTGTTTTTGTCGTCACTGGAGAATTGCTGGAAATGGATCGCACGGATGATGAATGGTTTGCAGATGAACCCTGGTGAGTTGGTATACCAGCTTAATCCTCTGAATATCCAGCACCTTATCTGTTAAATAGTCATTTGCATACGAAAGAACCTGAAATCACAAAATATTACTTCATTTATCTCATCAACAAATAATCTGACATAATTTGTTCAAATAATGGTCAAAAGTCACTTGTGACCCCCGAACAAGCTGGGTAAACTAATATTAGAAAAAGGAGGATTCAATGACTGCTGGAAGAATTATCGCATATATCGCGGCTGCGATCGTCCTGCTGTTTGGCGTGCTATTCATCTGGGCTGCTTTCGGAACTGAATTTAATTCAGGCTGGTTAATCACCGGAGCTGTCAGCGTGGCCATCGGCTTTGGATTAATCTGGTTTGCAGGAAGGCTAAAACCAGATGTCCAGACCGAACAAAACGTCACACTAAATATAGATCTCCCCGAGAATGTGGAATTAGACACTTTCAAGTGCGAATCTTGTGGTGGAGTACTCTCTCCAGATAATATTGAAATGGTTGCTGGAGCGCCAGTTGTGTCCTGCCCCTACTGTGGAACAACTTACCAGCTTAAAGAAGATCCCAAATGGTAAT
>JBEQLH010000095.1:0-2607 GCA_040326075.1 Anaerolineales bacterium | reverse complement strand
GTCGTAGCTTACGCCGACGGCAACGAGTTGAGCGATATCGAATCTTCGCCTTATGTTATACCAGGAGTAGCGGTAGGATTAGGCGCTAATTCGATTCCAGCAGGCGATTCAGGAGAAGTGCGCGTCTTTATTGGTCGCGTGCGCGATGTGCTGTATCCCGATGATGATGATGCGACATATGCCAGCGCAGTTTTTAATCCAAATTTCTTTGAAAAGGGGTCAATATCAGGCTCAACTGACACAATCCTGACCTACCATCTACCACCTGGTGTTCAACCCGAAGAACCCCGCTGGCACACGGCCCCACCCGGCTTCTCCCCAGAACCGGAGGGCGGCATTGATGACCAGGGACGCATCACCTACACCTGGCGCAACCCATCATCAAACGCAACCAGTTCGTATTCATTTGGCGCATCCTTTCCTCTCGAATATGTCGATGCAAATTCAATCGTAGAAGACCAACCCTCTGGCAGTGCCGCGGGTTCCATCTCTTCGTTCACAGATCTCATCGGTTGTGCAAGCCCATTTATTATCCCCTTACT
Organism: Anaerolineales bacterium; assembly: GCA_040326075.1. Classification (GTDB taxonomy): domain Bacteria; phylum Chloroflexota; class Anaerolineae; order Anaerolineales; family UBA4823; genus PFL25. The sequence continues at coordinate 2,065 of JBEQLH010000095.1, read as the reverse complement.
TTGCTTCGGTGGGATTGCTGCTCTTGTTGTCTGGGGGGTTACCGCCGATCGACGGCGCAAGCTAAAATATCTACCTCCAAAAATATCGATAGAAGGGCATGGCATTAAACGTGGTCTGACGGCTGTTGAGGCAGGAATCTTGATGGAGCAGCCAATGGATAAGATCATGACCATGATCCTGTTCGGTGTGCTCAAGAAAAACGCCGCGCAGGTTATCACCCGTGATCCATTGGATTTGGAAATCAAAGATCCCCTACCAGAAAAACTACACATTTACGAGAAAGAATTCCTGCTGGCTTTCCAGCAAAAAAAGAAAGTTAATCGTAAGAAAGCGCTTCAGAAGATGATGGTAAGTCTGATCAAGAGCGTCGGGAAAAAGATGAAAGGCTTCAGCCTCAAGGAGACTATCGCTTACTATAAGGACATCACCGAGCGTGCCTGGGTGCAAGTTGAAGCGGCGGATACACCAGAGGTAAAAAGCCAGAAATATGATGAACACATGGAATGGACCATGCTTGACCGGGAATACGATGATCGTACCCGGGATGTCTTTCGAACCGGTCCAGTTTTTGTCCCAATGTGGTGGCCCCGGTATGATCCAGGTTATGGCCGCGCGGCAGCAGGATCTGCGAGACCCTCTGCACCCTCAACTGGTTCTGGTCCTTCGATGCCTACTCTTCCTGGTTCCGCATTCGCCGGATCGGTCGTAACTGGAGTGCAGAGCTTCTCTGGTAGTGTTGTCGGTAGTATTTCAGATTTCACCAGAAGTATAACCAACGTCACCAACCCTCCACCCAAACCCCCGGCGTCCAGCTACAGCCGGAGTGGTGGCGGTGGTGGCGGTGGATGTGCTTGCGCCTGTGCATGCGCAGGATGTGCTTGCGCCTGCGCGGGTGGTGGTCGATAATTTTATTGTTTTGTATAAATATTTTTAGGATTGACACAAAATGGATTCGAGTATCTGGCAAAGATTCTTCCCTGGCAAAGGCATCAGATCAAATAAGCAATTTAGCTCAACTGAATTAGACCTCCCCACACCAGGCTTATACCATTTTGAATACCGCGCCGAAGGTGAAAGAAGCCGAATCCACCTGCGGATCGATGGAGATCTGGCAGCAGGCCATGGACATGGCATGCTCCTTGTCAATGCCAGCCGGGTTATTCATCTCAATCCAACCGCCACCCTGATGGCCTATCTGCAATTGAGCGATATACCCGATCAAGAAGTTGTTGCCATAATGAAACGTGTTTATCAGGTAAGTGAGACTCAAGCCGCTAGTGACTATACGCATTTCAGGAGTAATTTCTCTGAGCTCATCCGGCCTGATGGCGCTTGTCCAGTTTGCGATTTAGATATTGATATTCGGGCACCATTCACCACCACCCCAACTGCTCCTTATCGTATGGATTTGGCTCTCACTTATCGCTGCAACAATGAATGCGCCCATTGCTATAATGCCCGCCCGCGTGATTTTGCTGAGATTTCCACCTCCCAATGGAAAGAGATCATCGATCGCCTGTGGGAAATTGGTATTCCCCATATTGTCTTTACAGGTGGTGAACCTACTCTTCGTTCTGACCTGCCTGATTTAATCGCGCACGCTGAATCAAAAGGCCAGATCACAGGCTTGAACACCAATGCCAGGCGGCTAAAAGACACTGAATTTCTCTTGAAATTGGTTGATGCTGGCTTAGATCACGTCCAAATAACCGTGGAGTCTCATGATGCCGGAATTCACGATTCGATGGTGCATGCTACAGGAGCCTGGAAACAAACCATTTCTGGTCTTCACAATGCCCTGGACACCCCGCTCTATGTCATGACCAATACCACCATGCTCAGGCAAAACAGCCCATATCTCGAGCAAACTTTGGATTTCCTGGCTGAAGTAGGTGTTCCAACTATAGGCTTGAACGCACTAATCTATTCCGGTCATGGCTTATCCGTCGGTACCGGTCTTGCTGAACGAGAGCTGCCAGCTTTGCTCGATTTGGCTCGTCAAAAGACCGATCTCTATGGTCAGCGGTTGATCTGGTATACGCCCACACAATATTGCCACTTCGA
>JBEQLH010000323.1:0-3377 GCA_040326075.1 Anaerolineales bacterium | reverse complement strand
ATTCAGTTAGATCAATAAGTTAGCGATAAGGGATACCGGTAAAGGTTGTGAACAACCCGCCTCATTTCATAAGGCACTCAGGCAGGAATTGCGCATGGACCTGTTCATCGATCCGTCCCCGACTTCCCCCGCACAATGCTGTAGAGACTGACCGTTTTCTGACAAATTAAGTATTGCATGATAATCATGGTTTGTCAAATCGGATTTGTGCGGTGTCCAAGAGATACTATAGTGCTGTTCCCACTTCCTTGAAATCTCCAATCCGCCGTAATCATGGACTGCACGCCTGGTGATTGATGCTAATCAAATCAATGGGATAGTCTCTTAGAATATGTGATTTTCAGTGGTGGGATTATTTCCTTTCTCGATATTTGAACAATAAACCTGACCAGGTTTCATCAATTGAGCATATCTTGTAATCGACCAGGTTGTTTTCCAGACCTGTTTGACGAACTAATTGTTGGGTCAGATCACTTCTCAAACCGGATTTCTTTTTAGGCCAGGCGATCCAAAATGGACCATAACTTGACTGAGACACTATATCCTGGATATAAGCGTCAAGATCCTTGACCGAGACGCAAAACCAAATAGTCAGATCGCAATTTGAAAGATTGGATTTCTGAATCTGGACACCATCTGGTAAGTTGCCTAAGGTATTGGTGAAATCTCGCGGTGGGTTCACCAAAGCGACAGTCATTTTGGCTTTTATGCCAAGCTTTTCTGGAAGGGATTTGCCTGCATAACCAGCAAAGGTCGATTCATGTACGATGGGATCATCTGGGGGATTTGCGATGGCACGTTCTAAGGTGGGACCGATCTCCTCCCAGGAAGTATAGCTGGCATCAGGGATTAACTTCATAATCCCTTCAACTTTCTGAGGATCACCACCAATAAAGACAAGCGGGATATGACGAGAAGATTTACGTTTGCGGATCAGCAAGGCAAAATCCCGACCTTGAGACGGCAACCTTGAGAGGTCGATCAAGACTGCTTCGGGAGGATTATTCCCTAGCTGCTGGATAATCTTTGATCCAGCCTCTAAATTTGGATCGACCTGATAACCAGCAGCTTCAAGTACAGTGGTTCTTTCTTTTATTTCTTCCGGTTTCCAATGGATTAACTTTACACAATGCATGATATATCTCTATTCCGTTCAATGCTTTCATTTATACTATTATCTAGATAAATAATCCAGAACAAGCTGTGCGTGTTGGGATGATTATGCTATTGGGTGTCATCTCTGAGGAACAATTAGAAGAATTGAGATGATTTATTGAGTTGGTGTATGATTGGATTAATCTAATTCACCAGGAGGTGGTTGCGATGACAAAAAGAAGGATGAAAATTGCCAATCTCGATGAAGATGGCTTAAAAAGAATCCAGCAGATGGAGGATGCGATGGGCACCTTAATCGTCGCCCTCGAGCCACAAATTCCATTAGCTGAATTGAGCGAGGAGCATATGGAAAAGCTGAAAACTTTAGAAGAAGATCTGGATGTGGTGCTAATCGCTTATCAAGTCTGATAAACCTCTGACATTTATTATCCAAACTGGATCAGTATACCGGGTGACCCAGTTTGGTTCCAATTCTAAACCGATATGTTTCTATTGGAATTGACTGGAAGGTAATTGCGCATAGCAAATATTGCTATTTAGACCGGAGTTAGAGAACAGCTGCGCTCAAAAAAACCAGACCTCGTTTAGCTGTAAAAACCATAAAGAATAAGGCTGCTCGAATTAGATGATGAGCAGTCTTTTTAATTTCCAGTGGAGGTCTTGCGTTTGGTCTCCTGCTGGCGGCGGGTGGCTTGGCGATCTCCTTTGTCTATAGGTTGGGTGGCCTGGCGATATCTAGGCGCGAAATGATGCAATCTTTTTTCTTATCCTCTCACAGAGTGGGAAAACTACAACTCAAAGATGATATTCAATCAACTATTTGTCTGTGATACGTTCCTGGGGAGGGGGGGCAGCCTGTCTTCGGATACTGAACATATAACGGTAATAACGCAGGCTGGCAAGAAATAAACTGGTTCCAATGCCAAGATACAGCACCGCCAGATAGGGTTTGGGGATCGGTGAATACACCCTGAGAAATATACCCAGCGAGATCATGACCACGACCAACGGGTAGCTGGTCCATCTTTGAAAGGCAAAGATACAAATATTATCGCCGGGTAAATCTCTGATGCGTACTATGTTCAGATCCGCAAAACGTTTGAACATGATGGCGTAAATTGCCACAGCCAGCAAAAATCCGCTCACAGCAAATAAAATCCCCAGGCTGATATTCACCGGTCTTAACCAACCGTAAGCCAGGAAATCAAGGTAAATGCCAACCCCAGACCATATGAGGCCGGCAACAACGAAAAGCCAGAATTTGTCAACGCCGGGTTTCAGTGTGTTAATTCGATTCATGAGCGTTGTGTGAAAATTATCCGTGCGGGAGTGGAGGGAAATGAATCAGAAGTCGCAGTTAATGTAGATCACCTGAGCGCAAAGCCTGCCACAAAGGAAATCGTCATCAGTAATAATAAAGCAGGCAGCACAGACAGGATCACATCCCGGGACAGGATCGGTCGCCCGGTCTTGAGGAAAGAGAGCAGAAGTCCACCCATACCGATCAAAGCGCCGCCGACACCCACGAATGCAAAGCCCGGGGATGTTTCGCCTCGCAAACTGAGCATGATCGGAAGGAGAAAGATCAACATCCCGGAGATGCCGTGAACAACGGTCAGGACAATTACGGCTGGTCGACCAGGGGTGAATTGGCGGGTGATGATCACTCCCATGAAGCCGAGAATGGAAAAGATCAGGTAGATAGTTCTGAAATCAACCAGGTATTCCCATACGAGTCCAAGCGAGAGGCTGAGGGGGATGATGGTCGAAACAATGACGACCAGAGGACTTTCAAGGATTTCAAAGCCGAGAATGATCAACAGCAGGCAGGCGACCAGTAAAACCCCAAAGGCAATGGTGTAGCAAATAACGGCAAATGTAGCTAAACCATCCACGCCGACAGCCACCTGGTAGGCAGCTAATAAAGCAGTCAGGAGAAGCAGGATGCGATCGATAATAGATATGGTTTTCATCGAAACCAATAGCTTTACTGAACAATATGTTGCAAGGAGAGGGTCAAAAGGCTTCAGCCGCAAGCAACAGCATCACGCTGAGCATATACAGGGAAGCGTATTTAAATAAACCGAAGTTTGTCCTTTCGGAAGGACGTAAAATGGTGCTTAGAGCCAGGAAGACGAGACCACCAGTAAGGACGACAATCAATCGCAAATAACCCCATGTCAAACCGATGCCGTAAGCAGCAAGGCCCATCATGCAGGCGGCGATCACGCTGGAGACAGCGATGGTTAATTGCGTTATGC
>JBEQLH010000322.1:2040-3391 GCA_040326075.1 Anaerolineales bacterium | reverse complement strand
ACCTCCCGAGCGGGTGAATGGCTGTTCATCCACATGGCTGTGGAGAAGAATTCGCCGGTAGAATAACTCGCCCTCCTGGCTGATGACTTCCCACCAATCAGCATACTGGCTGCACCCCTCGTCGGGACTGCTGATTGTCACTGAAAAATTGTAAGCCCCCTGCTCTCCATTCACGTCAAGGGACAAAATCTCAGCATCAGAAGAGGGGGGTGCGATTTTCGCAATGGGGGTGTTTGTCGGATCCAAATGGACTTCTTCAGTTGGATTCACTGGTGTATTTGTTGGATACATCAGGACTTGTTCAGTTGGTATGACCTGGGTATCAGTTGGAGCAGGCCGCTCACCTACAGTCGGGGTTATCGGTGGATTCTCCGAGATTCCTGCAGTGCAACCCCACAAAGATACAATGCCGAATAAACCAACCAACAACCATTTTCTCCTTGTTATAACCATTAATACTTCCTCACCTCAGGTATTGGAAAGCAAAATCTAATCTCTTAGACTTCACGACCACCCTTATGCTTACCATCCCCCAGGGAATTGGGCGATGGGTTAAAGCGAGAGCAAACCCACCAGGGTGATAGTCCATATCGATCTTATTAATCAACAAGGTCAGACAGCTTAATTAAGTGATAAGTGATCGGATTAATTCTCCATGGTAAGCAATTCCATCATTTTTTCCGGGTGCTCAAGAGGAGTAAAGCCATATTTTCTATATAATTCATGCGCGTCACTGGTTGCCAGCATCCAGCGGCGTAATCCCTGCAGATCAGGATGGTTAAGAATACTATCTACTAACCACTTACCCAGGCCCTGTTGGCGATACTCTGGGGCAACAAATACATCCGCCAGGTACGCGAAAGTTGAGAAATCTGAGACGACGCGGGAAAAACCAATCTGTTGATCCTTATCATAAAGGCCAAAACAGAGGGAGTTCGCGACAGATTTCTCAAAAACATCAACCGGAATTCCACGCGACCAATACGCATCATTTGCTAAAAAGTTATGAATCCACCGAAGATCCAATCTGGAATGATCAGTGCTGATCCTATAATCATCTCTCTTGATCTCAAGAAGTTGGGGGATCATCGTTAATCCATTCAACAATTGTGGCTTCACCCTGACCGACGCCTACACAGAGAGTCGCCAGACCGTAATAAGGCTGCGCCTCCTGGGAAGCCCGGCGACACATTTCATGCAGCAAGGTTGTCAGGATACGCGCTCCTGAACATCCCAGCGGGTGTCCTAAGGCGATCGCCCCACCGTTGACATTTGTGATCTCTTCCCGCAATCCCAATTCCCTGATCACCGCTAATGACTGCACGGCAAACGCTTCGTTGAGCTCGACCAA
>JBEQLH010000322.1:0-1940 GCA_040326075.1 Anaerolineales bacterium | reverse complement strand
GAATTTACCGGAGTCGATGGCTGCGATTGCTCGCTGGTGGCTCTGCAAGGCGAAGGCATCCTGATCCTCACGAGAAATGAATGTGATGTCGTATATATTCTCTGCGGTTTCACCCATCGATTCAGTCTGGTACATCTCCACCATTTTTGGGTTTGGATAGCGCCAACCCAGGGTGGTGTTCCAGGCAGTCTGGTTGTCGAAGCCAAATCCTTTATCAGCCTTCGGCAAGGAATATGGCGCCCGTGACATTCCCTCAACCCCACCAGCAATGAACACATCCCCTTCACCGACGCGAACAGCACGCGCGGCCTGGTTGACCGCATTGAGACCCGAGGCACACAGGCGGTTGAATGTCACCGCTGCCACTTCGACAGGGAATTCAGCCAGCAAGGTTGCCATGCGCGCCACGTTGCGGTTATCCTCCCCGGCCTGGTTGGCGCAGCCCAGATAAACTTCCTCGACTATAGCCGGGTCAATCCCAGTTCGATCAATGATGGCTTTTAAAACCAGGGCAGCCAGGTCATCCGGGCGCACAGATGACAGGGCACCACCAAGGGCGCCTATTGGTGTGCGAACAGCATCGATTATCACAGCTTCAGGCATTGGGCTTCTCCTGTTGATTCATGATTTTATGGTTGCTATAAGATTCTTTGGTCTGTGGTTTTCCACTGACAGACCATTCAGAATAGCCAGGCGTTTTGATTCTACCATCCCAACCAGGTCGCATCAGGACCCAAGAATAGCACAGCAAATTTTATTCAGTTCAGGTAGTTAATAGCAGGGAAAGATTAACTTACTGGAAATTTCTCCAAAACAAGAAATATCGTATACTATGCCTTGTGTAATCATCGATGTCATGAAAAATATCAATCGATAGAAAAAAAACTAAAACATATATAAGGAATACTCAATATGAGCGTAAATTTGATGGCGGTGGACAAACTTAATAAGGATGACCTGATCGTAATCGCTGGCGCGGGTGGATTCATCGCCGGTGCCCTGACCAGATATTATCATGACCAGGGATTTACCCGTATCCGCGCCATCGATAAGAAACCGTTGGAAGATTGGTACCAGCTGGTGCCAGGCGTGGAATCTTTGACTTTGGATCTGAGTCAACGTGACAACTGCAGTAAAGCTGCTGAAGGAGCGGTTGAAGTCTATAATTTAGCTGCCGATATGGGCGGGATGGGTTTCATTGAGAAATATCGGATTGAATGCCTGCGGAGCGTTTTGATCAACACTCATATGCTTGAGGCAGCATACCAGGCTGGTGCAGAAAGGTATTTCTTTTCGTCATCAGCTTGTGCCTACAACATTCAATTACAGCAAGATCCAAATGTCAGAGCACTTAAAGAGTCAGATGCATATCCGGCATTCCCGGAAAGAGGCTACGGCTGGGAAAAACTCATGTCGGAGATCTTCTGCCAGGAGTATTGGGCGGAGAGAGAATTGAAGACTTTCATCGCCCGTTTCCACAATGTTTATGGCCCCCACGGAACCTGGGATGGTGGGCGAGAAAAAGCCCCCGCCGCACTGTCCCGTAAAGTCATCACAGCCAAGGATGCAGGGGATCACCAGATCGAAATCTGGGGTGATGGTTCTCAAACCCGAAGTTTCATGTATATCGCCGATTGCATTAAGGGCATCGATCAAATAATGCATTGTGACGATTTAATTGCCACCCCGATCAACCTCGGCTCAAGCGAATTGATCTCGATCGATGACCTGGTGACCATGATCGAGGTGATCGCCGGTGTTGAACTGGAACGAAAATACAAGCTGGATGCCCCACGTGGGGTCGCTGGTCGCAACAGCGACAACACAATGATCAAGGAATATCTGGATTGGGAACCAAATATACCTTTGCAAAAGGGGATGGAAGAAACCTATACCTGGATCGAAAAGCAGTTTCAGGATCGCAAGGCTGGTAAACGAAC
>JBEQLH010000094.1:0-10096 GCA_040326075.1 Anaerolineales bacterium | reverse complement strand
GTCGGGCGGTAAGCAGGCGATCGTCACGAATCCTGAGAACATTGGTCGCGCCCTGCTGGGAGAGACCGGGACTTTAATCGAGCGATAACTTGTCGTCCTATTCTTAGAAGCAGATGACTTATGTCACACTAATATTTAGTAGTTACCACGTAATGAAACGGGTAAAATAGGGATAACGTGCCAGGACCATGCAGCTAAAATAATCCACTATGCAGATCGAACTGCGAGACATTCGCAAGTATTTTGGTCCAGTTAAAGCAAATGACGGCATCAACCTGACCTTTGAGGGTGGACGGATCTATGGTCTCTTAGGTGAGAATGGTGCTGGAAAAAGCACGTTAATGAAGATATTGTCGGGTTACCAGCCACCTGATGCAGGGGAAATCGAGTTTGATAACCAGCCACAGCACTTCTCATCTCCGGCAGATGCCTTGGTTAAAGGCATCGGAATGCTCTACCAGGACCCTCTGGATGTACCCGCCTTCAGCGTGAACGATAATTATTTGTTAGGTCGTGACCAGCGTGTGGTATTGGATTATCAATCCGCAAGTCAAGAGCTGCGAGAGATGACTTCACGTTTTGATTTCCAGCTGGATTTACAGACCAGCATAGAAAATCTTTCGTTGGGTGAGAGGCAACAACTTGAGTTAGCCCGTCTACTGGTGGGAGGTGCGCAAGTTTTGATCCTGGATGAACCAACAACTGGTATCAGTGCAGAGCAAAAAGAAGTCCTTTTTGATTCTATGCGTAAGCTTGCGCGAGATGAGGGAAAAACCCTGATCCTAGTCTCTCATAAGCTGGATGAAGTTCAGGAATTATGTGACCAGGCAATGGTATTACGCCGGGGGAAAATCGTGGGGCAGACGGACATCCCCTGTCCAAATGAAAAACTGGTTGAGATGATGTTTGGACAAGTCCCGGAACGAGGTGCGCGCCCCGATTTCAAGCTTGGGGATCCAGTCCTGGAACTGGTTGATCTACGCGTGCCTACCTACAGATTAACCATTGAGAACATTAACTTACTAGTCAAGCAAGGAGAGATATTTGGATTGGCTGGATTAGAAGGCAGCGGTCAGCGATTACTTCTGCAAGCTTGTGCGGGATTGTTACATCCGGACCAGGGGAAGATAAGACTTGCAGACCAGGATGTCAGCGGTTGGTCATATCACCACATGCAATCTGCAGGAGTAGGGTATTCTGCGGCAGGTCGTCTGGAGGAGGGGCTTGTCGCAGGGCTTACCTTAGCAGAACACGTCGAGCTGGCTCAACCAAAACATCGTTTCTTCATCGATTGGAAAGGGCTCACAGCCAAGACCACAACGAAGATTGAGCAGTACCAGATCGTTGGAAGACCTGACTCTACCGCAGATGAATTATCCGGTGGCAACCAACAACGACTCCTGTTTGCCTTGCTGAGAGAGGATCTAAAATTATTATTGCTGGAGCATCCCACGCGGGGATTGGACGTGCGCTCATCTGACTGGATTTGGGAACAACTCTATCACCGCCGGGAGGATGGCACCGCGATTATTTTCATGTCCTCCGATCTGGATGAGCTCTTTGACCGCAGCGATCGCATTGCAGTATTTTCCGGTGGGGTCATGTCCCGCATTCTTGATACAAAGGATACCAGTGTCGATGAAATCGGTCATCTGATCGGAGGCCAGGCATGAGTACCAGCCGGTGGATCAGATGGATCTGGCCAGCAGTTCCGATTGTTGGCGCACTGGTTGTAACCTCCTTGCTTTTATTCCTCTTTGGTGCAGCACCGTTTGAGGCGTTTCAAGCCATGTATCAGGGGGCATTTGGCGACCAATCAAAAACCCTGAGTGTCCTGGCATTCTGGATTCCATTACTGCTCAGTTCAACCGGATTGTTAATTACCTTCAGAGCGGGATTGTGGAACATCGGTATTGAAGGTCAAATTGTAATGGGTGCGCTCGCCGCTTCATGGGTTGCACTGAGTTTAGAAGCACCAGCAGCTGTTTTGATCACACTAGAGATAGTAGCTGCCATGGCAGGGGGGGCTTTGTGGGGTGCACTTTCAGCCGTGCTTAAGACCCGTGGCAAGGTGCATGAGATTTTCAGTGGGTTGGCGCTCAATAGCATCGCCATAATATTCACTAATTACCTAATCTCGGGACCCTGGCAGCCTCCAGAGGGTGGGTCATTTAGAGGTACCGCACCATTTCAACCATCGGCGTTGCTGCCCCTGTTTGCAAATTCCCGCTTCAGCCCATTATCACTGATCCTGGCAGTTGTCGCATTTATTCTGGTGGTGATCGCATTGCGGGGCACATTCTGGGGTTTGAAACTGAAAGCCATTGGTAAGAACTTGCGCTCTGCATTTTTGTTGGGGGTATCAAGCGAACGGGAGATGATCCTGGCCATGATGTTCTGCGGAGCCCTGGCTGGGCTTGGGGGTGCTGTTCGTACCCTGAGCTGGTTTGATAGTTTACGCCAGAGTATATCCGGCGGGATCGGTTTTATGGCCTTGATGGTGGTCATGCTGGCAAATTATCGCATCTTCCTGGTGCCATTCATCGCATTCTTCTTCTCTGCGGTGCTCAACGGAAGTATTACCCTTCAATTACGAACGCAGCTACATTCTTCCCTGGGCGGCATCCTGACCGAGTTAATGGTTTTATTCGTTTTACTTTTTGGCGATGCCGCTAAACTCGGCATCTTTCGTAAAAAGGATGATGATGGATAGCAGCCCATTAATCCTTACCCTTGCATCAATTGTGCTCGCTTCTACGCCGCTGATCATCGCAGTTTGTGGTGAAATTCTCACCGAGCGTTCAGGGATCGTCAACCTGTCATTGGATGGCACGATGTTGATGTCTGCCATGACCGGTTTTATCGTTGCTTTTGAAACCGACAGTGTTTGGATAGGTTTTTTGGCTGCCATGGCTGTCGGCGCGTTTTTTGCTTTCATTGTCGCATTTGGCAGTATTCGCTTGCGCCAGAGCCAATTTGCGATCGGATTTGTTTTAACCCTGCTGGGCGATGATCTAAGTGCTTTCCTGGGTCAAAACTACACCCGCATTCCCGGACCTATGGTTTCTCATTACCCCATTCCAATTCTTAAGGATATCCCAATTATCGGACCAATCCTTTTCAATCAAGATCCAATAGTTTATTTCGCATTTATCCTGGTTGGGGTGACCTGGTTCTGGTTATTCCGCACCCAACCCGGCCTCCGTCTGCGGAGTGCTGGCGATAGGCCTGAGGCAGGATTCGCCCGTGGTGTGAGTATCAACTTGCAGCGGTATCTATACACAATTCTTGGAGGCGCGTTGGTTGGAATCGCGGGAGCTTCGTATTCGTTGAATATAAAGATTGGATGGTCTGAAGGCATCACTCGCGGATTGGGATGGATTGCCCTTGCGATTGTAATTTTCGGAGGTTGGTCGCCAATCCGGGGTATGTTTGGCGCATTGTTGTTCGGTGCGACAAAAGCATTGGCAACATACCTTCAGAGAACCTTCCCGGAAGTATCAGTGGTAGCCTTTAATGCTCTCCCCTGGGTTTTGATGATCCTCGTGCTCTTGCTTGTGGGTAGTGATTTTTCTGAGCGAGTGATCTCGATTGCACCAAAATCCATGCGGCGTCCTTTACAACGCATGCTCCGAATATCACCACCACAAGCGTTAGGATCGACATTCGTCGAGGATTAAACCACTAGATTATGCAGGATTTCTTCTCAAAGCATCCAAAAGTATGGCGAGCTTTTGATATCTTTCTGCCATTTCTGGCTACCTTAGCAGCATTGGGTGTCGGTGCTGTCATGCTGATGGCTTTTGATGCCAATCCGGTTGTGGCATATGGTGCTCTGCTTGAAGGAGCATTTGGCAGCACAAACGCCCTGGCAGATACGCTCGTCAAAGCCACACCATTGCTGCTGGTTGCCCTGGGAATTTGTATCGCTTTCCGGGGAGGGGTGATCAACATCGGCGGTGAAGGCCAGCTGATTTTGGGTGCAGTGGCATCGACTGCGGTTGGACTGGTCAATCCAGATATGCCGGGATATTTACTGATCCCGCTGGCATTATTTGTCGGTTTTCTTGCCGGTGGCGCCTGGGGTGCAATTCCAGGTTTCCTGAAAGCGTATTTTAACGTGAATGAAATCCTGAGCACAATCATGATGAACGCCATCGCTGTTCAAGGGATGAACTATTTGCTGCGCGAACCGATGATCGACCCTGTGCAGCTGGAAGCAGCCTCCCGTATCCCGCAGACAGCACGCTTGAGCGCAGCATTTGACCTGCCGCGCTTGATCCCAACCCGGTTGCATTTAGGAACTGGATTGGCGATCATCGCGGCTTTCCTGGTGTTTATCTTTTTATGGCGCACAGTCGTCGGATACCGCATTCGGGCTGTTGGACTCAACCCCAACGCTTCTCGCTATGCGGGTATTAACGTACCCAGGCATATTGTCCTGTCTTTGCTGCTCAGTGGCGCATTTTGCGGATTGGCAGGTGCGATCCAGGTTTATGGTCTGCATCATAGAATGTTTACCGATGGTTCAGCATCGGGTTTTACCGGCAGTGCAGGATTTAACGGCATCGTGGTGGCTTTGTTTGGACAGCTTCATCCTTTGGGGGCTATCCCCGCTTCATTTTTGTTCGGCGCGTTGATCGTCGGAGCGAATAAGCTCCAACGGGTCATGCAGGTACCTTCATCGTTTATTATCGCCCTGAATGGACTGGTGGTGATCTTTGTGGTCAGCGCAGATTATTGGCGCAGACGCATGGCTCAGCGAAGGGAGGCGGATCTAGTCGGTGAGATGACCGCATCTTCAGAAGCGGAGGTGCCAACTTGATAGCAGAGCTGTTTACCACGACAGTAATAGTGGGTATTCTGGCCGCTGGGATCCGTCTGGCTACGCCTTATTTATACGCTTCCCTCGGTGAAACCTTTGGTCAAAAAAGCGGTGTTTTAAACCTGGGCGTTGAAGGGATTATGCTTCTAGGGGCTTTCGCTGCATTTTACACGACCTTTATCACCGAGAATCCATGGCTGGGTTTATTGGCAGCTATTATTGTTGGTGCGATCATGGGGTTAGCTGTAGCAGTAATCAACGTCACCCTGAAGGCAGAGCAGGGGATCAGCGGGATCGGTGTATACTTGTTTGGCCTGGGTATGAGCGAATTGCTCTTCCAGAAGACCTTTGGCAATGTGGAAATTGTAAGTGGTTTTTCATCGATATATATACCCATTTTGAGTGATATCCCCATTATTGGCGAAATATTTTTTCAACAGAATTTGCTGGTATATATTGCATATATCATGGTGCCTGTTTCCTGGTTTGTGCTAAGCAAGACCACCTTGGGTCTAAAAATTCGAGCCGTTGGAGAGAATCCAGAGGCGGCAGACACACTTGGGGTGAGTGTAAGCGGAGTGCGTTATTTCACCGAAATATTTGGTGGTGTCATGTCAGGTGTCGCTGGCGCCTCCCTCTCGATCGCTTTACTGAATGTGTTCCAGCAAAATTTGACCAGCGGACTTGGATTTATCGCAGTGGCGCTGGTTTATTTTGGGGGCTGGCGCCCATTTGGAGTCCTGATCGGTTCGTTGATCTTCAGTATGGTCAATGCATTACAGCTTTGGGTTCAGGTGCTCAATATCCCAATACCATCGGACATCGCCATCATGATGCCCTACGTACTCACTATCCTGGCGTTAGTGATCGCTGTGCAGCGTGTCCGTCCTCCATCTGCTCTGACCAAACCTTATGAGCGTGGCGGATAGGTTGTTTACTGACTCAAAATAATAATCTCAGCTATTGAATGGAGGTGATGCCAGCGAATCTAGATGAATATATAATTTCTCTGTTCGTCAATCCCAATTGGGATACAAAAAGGAAAAAAGGAAGGAGAAAATGAATAAAAGTGTAAAATGGTTTGGATTAGTCTTGCTGATTGCCTTATTGATCAGCGCTTGCGGAGGAGCAACTGCGACTCCGGAAGCACCCGCAGAAACGGTAGAACCTGTAGAAGAAGAGGCGCCACCCCCGGCTGAAGGACCATTCCGGGTTGCTGTAGTAATGCCCAGTGCGATCAATGACCTGGCTTTCAGCCAGAGTATGTATGATGCCCTATCTGCGATCGAGAATGAGATGGGCGCCGGGAATTTCGAGTTCGACTTCTCAGAAGGCATCTTCGTCGTCGATGATGCAGCTGCTGCGCTACGGGATTATGCCAGCCAGGGTTACAACCTGGTGATTGCGCATGGCTCGCAATATGGCGGATCGCTGCAGGAGATAGCACCTGACTTCCCAGATACCAGTTTCGCATGGGGAACAACGGTGGACACGTTCACCGATCAGGGCATTAATAACGTATATGCTTATGAAGCGCGCTCTGAACAGGGCGGATACGTGAATGGGGTCATCGCTGCCTCCCTCTCAGAAAGTGGTGTGCTCGGAGTAGTAGGGCCGATTGAGACAGGTGATGCCAAGCTGTACGTCGATGGATTTGCTGCTGGTGCAGCAGCGACCAACTCAGATGTTGACACCAATGTCAACTACATCGGTTCCTTCAGTGATGTGGCCCTGGCTTCGGCTGCAGCAGAAACTCATGTTCAAGCTGGGGCAGACCAATTGACTGGCACTGCTCAGATGGTCGTAGGTGCAATCGGCGTGGCTGAGGAAAATGGTGTTTCCTGGTTCGGCACGCAGTCTAGCCAAACATCACTGGCTCCCGATGTCGTTGTCGCCAACCAGGTCTACGATTGGACGGTGGTGCTGGATGAGATCATCAACAACGTAAAAAGTGGCAAGATGGGTGGTGAATCATTTGCGCTGACTTTGGCAAATGGCGGTCTATTGATGGAGTACAACGAAGCATTTGACCTGCCAGCTGAAGTGAAATCCTTGGCTGACCAAACGGTCCAGGGGATCATTGATGGGTCGGTTGTGGTTGGTGAAGCTCCCCCACCGATGGAAGAAGCTGCTGAAGTGGTCTTTGGGGTAGTGTTGGTTGGCCCAAAGAACGACCACGGCTGGAGCCAAGCCCATCATGATGGTGGACTTTACGTAGAGGAGAATCTTCCCGGTGCTCGCATGATAGTTTTTGAATCACTCAACTCAGCGGATAAACCGGAAGCCACCTTGGAAGGAATTGTCGATGATATGGTATCAGAAGGTGCCACATTGGTTCTGACTACATCAGATGAGTTCGAAGAGGATACGCTCGGTGTAGCTGAGAAATATCCGGATGTGGTCTTCATCAACGTCTCTGGCGATGATGCGCTCACCGGAGAAGCACCATCCAATCTGGGCAATATCATGGGCCGCATGGAAGACATGAAAGCTATAGCTGGCTGTGCCGCTGCCCTGCAAACTGAAACCGGAAAGATCGGATACTTGGGACCATTAATCAATTATGAAACCCGCCGTCTGGCCGCTTCTGCATACCTGGGTGCCCGACACTGCTATGAGATGCGGGGTATGAATCCGGATGACCTTGAGTTTACCGTGTCCTGGATCGGATTCTGGTTCAATATACCTGGCGTAACCCTCGACCCGACTGAAGTAACAAACAACTTCTTTGACTTAGGGGTTGACGTAGTGTTGAGCGGTATTGATACTACGGAAGGTATAGATGTATCTGGTCAAAGAGCAGCTCAAGGTAATGCAGTGTGGTCGGTTCCTTATGACTTTGAAGGTGCATGTGATAATGCCCCTGAAATCTGCCTGGGTGTACCTTACTTCAACTGGGGTCCAGTATACCTGGACACAGCTACCAAAGTAGGAAATGGTAGCTGGACGCAATCTTGGGATTGGAACGCACCATACTGGGACGATTTAACTGACAATACCAAGACACCAGTCGGCTGGGTAAATGGTCCTGGGATGCCCGCTGATAGTCAGGAAGCT
Organism: Anaerolineales bacterium; assembly: GCA_040326075.1. Lineage (GTDB taxonomy): Bacteria > Chloroflexota > Anaerolineae > Anaerolineales > UBA4823 > PFL25. The sequence goes on along the minus strand of JBEQLH010000094.1, from coordinate 2,214 downwards.
CTGGATGCCTTCATCGCCAGTTTGGCTTCAGGCGAGGTCAATGTCTGGACTGGACCAATCAGCTTGCAAGATGGCACTGAATATATCCCCGCGGGGAGTGGTGCCAGCGATGACCAGATTTGGTATCTGCCGCAGCTCCTGCTGGGCATGATTGGCCCGAGCGAGTAAATAATCTAATCTGTTCTTGATCCTGATAGTTCGGATCAGATTGAACAGAAACTAGACCAGTTATGCGGGGGCACTGCCCCCGCATAACTGGATAAGTTTGAGCTTAAGAAAAAGAATTTCTTCGCTGGTATCTCGAAACTATTCAATGGTTGATAACGCTGACTTCTTACCTTCAGGGAAACCAAAGATCTCCACAATGGAAATGCGTGGGATCGTCAAACGATTCCCGGGAGTTCTGGCAAACGATCAAGTTGATTTTGATGTCAGCTCGGGTGAAGTACACGCATTATTGGGTGAGAACGGTGCAGGTAAAAGCACCCTGATGAAAGTTCTTTACGGCCTCTACCAAGCGGATGCTGGACAGATCTTGATCGATGGAAAGCCAGTCCAGATCGAATCCCCCCATGATGCGATCGCATCAGGGATCGGGATGATCCACCAGCACTTCATGTTGGTGTCGACTTTGACAGTCGCTGAAAACGTGGCTTTGGGACTGCCATCCTCACGCGGCATGCTCACCGACTTGGACCAGGTCTCGGAACGGGTGTTGGAATTGGCTGATCTATACGGTTTACAGGTCGATCCAGGTGCATATGTCTGGCAGCTGGCGGTCGGCCAACAGCAGCGCGTCGAGATCATCAAAGCGCTCTACAGGGGTGCTGCGCTGCTGATCTTGGACGAACCAACTGCTGTCCTAACCCCGCAAGAAGTCAGGGAGCTGTTCGTAACGCTCAAACAGATGGTCAGGGATGGTCATGCACTGATCTTTATCTCTCACAAGCTGCAAGAGGTGATGGATATCTGCTCTCGGGTCACCGTGTTGCGGGATGGGCGGGTAGTCGGTAACCTTCCGATTGAAAAAGTCACCCAGGGTGAACTGGCGCACTTGATGGTGGGCAGGGAGCTCAGTGCACAAGCTGAGAAAGAAGAGGTAGAACAAAATGATGTTCGCCTGGCTCTGCGGGATGTATGGGCGGAAAATGATCTGGGAACACCTGGTTTGAAGGGAGTTTCCTTTGAGGTGCAGGCTGGTGAGATATTGGGGGTGGCAGGTGTTTCTGGGAATGGTCAGCGTGAGCTGGCTCAAGCGATTAATGGTTTAAGACCAATTACCAAGGGGACGGTGATGGTAGGAGAGAAAGATATCACTGGGGGATCTCCAGCGGATGTGATCGCCCAAGGACTGTCTTACGTCCCGGAAGAGCGCATGGTCGATGGCATGATAAAGGAATTCACTGTCGCTGAGAACCTGATCTTGCGTGAGCATAATAAGAAACCATTTTCGCGTCGTGGTTTCCTTAATTTTAGGGCAATCTCCCGGCAATCAGAAGAGTTGATCGATCAATATAATGTAAAAACGCCATCCCTGGACACACCAGTCAAGAATCTATCTGGGGGAAATATCCAGAAGCTGCTCCTGGCTCGCGAACTTTCTCGGAAACCGAAAGTTGTTGTTGCAGCCCAACCGACTCGCGGCCTGGATGTCGGAGCTACAGAATATGTCCATCAAGTTTTGCTGGAACAGCGCATGGAAAATACGGCGATTTTATTAATCTCTGAGGATTTGGATGAAATTTTGACATTATCCGACCGAATCATTGTGATTTACGAGGGGGAGATAATGGGTGAAGTGATTTCTGAGCAGGCAACCCCCGAAGAATTGGGCTTGATGATGGCGGGTGTTCGCTCACAGAATGGAGAAACACCAGAGTGAACCAGAAATTTACCGGCTACAAATGCTCCCTGTGTGATGCGGAATACAGTGCTGATGAGGTGATCTACACTTGTCGGATAGATGGTGGGAACCTAGATATTATTTATGATTATTCAAAACTTCGACGAGATTTATCCTCAGAGACGATAACTTCCTCTAAGGAAGAATCTCTTTGGCGTTATTCACCTCTACTCCCAGTTCAAGAACCTCAAAGCACCGGCACTCCGCTTCATGCTGCAGGTTGGACGCCAAACTTCGCCCTCCCTGGATTGAGACAGCAGCTGGGCTTACCATCATTATGGGTAAAGGATGAAAGCCGAAATCCCACCGCC
>JBEQLH010000321.1:0-3432 GCA_040326075.1 Anaerolineales bacterium | reverse complement strand
ATCGGTATGATTTCATTTTGCAGCAGATTGATCAGTGTTGCTAATTGAACAATCAAGATCAGCATTGCCACACCCAGGAACATAAATTCGAGAGCGATAACAATGATCATGATATCGCGAATTCTCTCGGTGTTTGTGCCTGGGGATGCAAGGAAAATGATCCCAGTTATCAACAGAGCCAGAAGGAAGACGACACCGATTATCAGGCCGGCGATAGCCATTTGCCGACGCCGGAGTTCTTCCTGTTGTTCTGACGTGGAAGCAGGAGTGAATTCCGAATCGGGCGGTGTTTCCAGCGATGTTACTTCCGAATCCATGGCGTGCAGATTATACCACAATGGATGTTATTAATTCTTCTCGAATTGTCAATAAAAATAGAGGAATCTAACGAATCCCCCTTAGTTTTCCGAATAATCTGGGAAATACTATTTCATTCTTCTGGATTGGTACCTGTCAAATGACGAAACCATTCGGATACAATTTCCTGGGCGGGTTTGCCGTGGATCGAAGTGGATTTGTCATGCAGCTCTGCTGGTGGGTAATAGCCCCGGGAGACAAATCCATCAATCCAGTCCCGTTCGCGGATCGCCGCAAATAGCGCCTGATAAGCAGAGAGTTGTTCGATAAATTCATGCTCAACTTCAGATATGTCTTGTTGACCAGGTTCAAGATTTCCGGGCTCGAGACAGGATATCTGATCCTCATCCTGGGTGACCGGGATACAACCTTGAAGGCTTCCCTTCGCAGATGGATAAGACACCGCAATTGTAAAAGGCATTTCCAAAGTTATCTCAACCGGAAAGACTTCTCTATCGAGGTATTTACCGGCAGACTCTGTCAGCTGTTCTAAAGTGGCTTCAGGCTGATCGGTAAGTGGTAATGACCAAAGTAAATACACTTGATCGAGTTCCTCAATGAAGGATGGCGGCTGGATACCTTCTTCAGTGGCTGGCAATGCCCAAAATAATGTGCCGTTAAATCGTTCTCTAACTTCGGCAATTAATTTTCGCCAGCGACTCTCCGCGTCTGCTGGAACTCCCGAGGGAGAACCATCTGGAAAGACACCACCAGGCAAGGCAGGAGATACCCAGTCACCTCCCAATACAAGACCATTGACGCCATCAAGTTGTGCTTTATCAGCAAAATTAAGGATGAAATTTTGATATCGTTCGAACCAGGCTTGCCACCAGGGGAAGTCACCAGGCGAATCCAGCCACCAATCTTCCATAGTCATGGGAAAATTCGGAGAAGGGTTCAAAGCTACCTGCAATCCATAGGCCTGGGATTTATCAGTGACGAAGCTCAAGTCTTGCCAGGAGGCATCTTTTCCTGTAACTGGTTCAAGAACTGGGGGATTTTGCCGGGTGAAAGTCCATGTAGGTGATAAAAAGAGCCAATTGGCTTGTAATGATTTAATTTCATTTCCGGTGATAGGAAATCGAGGAGTCCAGGATGGATGGTAGTGCGGCTGCAGCTCAATACCAGCTATGAACTCTGCAGAACGCGGCGGAATTTGTTGAATACCTTCTAGCTCTGGGGATAAATCAGGAAAGAGCCAAAACCATTCATCAACAGTATCCTCAGCGGTTTGAGTTCCTCCTGATATGGTGAGCACACGCCCCGGGTTATTGAATCCAGGAGTATTCGCATCATCTGCGCGACCACATTGATCGTTTCTGCAATAGCGGTAAGCAATTTCTTCCTGATTGGTTATCGGGCTGAATAACATATAAACCCAATGGTCATCACCCAGGTCCCACATTGGGATTGGTTCTGTCCAGCCAAATGGATTAAATTGGATGGATACGAAATCCAATTCTGGTGTTGAAGGGGGAACGTTGAGATCAAAAATGATGGGTCCAGCTTTGGAGGAGCTGCCCCAGTTATCGATCCGATCTTCTACCAGCGTATCCGTTTCAGGGACAGTCATCGTTCGCAGCCGGAAATCACCAGTTGGTGTATGCTCAGAATTCCAGAAACCATCACCCAATGAATATTTATATTCAAGGAATGCACCTGATGGCAGCTCAATCTCGAGAGCATAACGGCCGTTGGGCAGGGGAGTCAACGAGGGCATGCGTGCAGCTAGGGTATTGATCCCACCAGATAAATCTGCGAAGGTATTCCCTAATTGAGACAGGTTTCCTGCTAAGCGGATAGGGACCGCTGGTAATGTTCCTTCGGGCACTTCAACGGAGAAAATCAACTTAACCAGAGGAGCCGAAGTTACTTGAATTTCTGCGGGTGTGGTCGAATCTTCAGCTACGACCGCTCCTTGCTGGAAAGTGAGGAATGAACCATCAAAAGCATAGACAACCAGGTTATGAACACCAGGAGGCAATCCTTCTATGAGAAATTCACCATTGGATGCAGTTACGGATTGCGCACCACCGGCGGTTACTAACAAATTGGGGACCGGTAAATCGCTTTGTATATCGGTCACCTTTCCCATAATACGACCAGTCGAGCTGTTAAAAGTTGAATCGCTCCATGCGCTGATAACATCATGAACAATACCTGGACCGTCGTTGCGGTATAGGCGATAACGGACAGGACGTCCATCGGAGGTATGTTCTTCTGCGGTATGGATATCCTGCCGGGCATAGCGGTATTTAATGTTTGCACCAACTGGGAAAGGAAGAGTAATTGAATAAGTGCCCGGACCAGTTTTTTGCATTTCCTGGCGATTAATATTTAAGGCTAATCCCGTGACTTCATCCATTTTACTGAATAAAATTGGTTGATCTGCAGGGGTATCCTCAGGGACTTCAACCTGGAAAGTGATGACCGACAGAGGGTCTAATTCAACTGTTGGCAGCAGTTCAGGAGCAGTGGTAGGCTCAAATGAAATTAATGGAGGTTCGGTTGGACTACAAGCCTGGATCAAGATCACTTGGATCAAGATGATGATCGGGATAATTTTCTTCATATGAACAGCAATGCGAAAATTCTTTAAGCTGGATTTTTGATTGCAGGATCCAAATTGATTCGTAGGATCTTTCAAGGTCATGGACTGATTCCCCAATCTACAATTTTTAATAGGAGCTCCGGATTTGAAAGGGAGGAAATGGGTGCCTGGTGACTGGAATCATCACGCAATTCTATCACCAAAAAACCAGCTTTAGCTTCAATGCGATAAACAGATGACCATGGGATCTTCGTTTTTGATATCAAAAGATGTGTATTGTCGAGTGAAATTCGACCGAAATGAATTAGTCTTCCGGAACGAAAATCTGATTTTAAAATTGGCCATAATAATGGATAAATCTTTGATTTTACGAGTTTGACCAATTGGGGTATGTTTTGGTATCGCTTGGTCAGGTTAATCGATTTTCCATTCTTCAGGTGTAATTTGCCTCTTGGTACAGTTTGGATGTTTTTTTCGCCAAGCTTGATCGCAGTTGCTGATGAGGAAATGCCTGCAAACTCCCC
>JBEQLH010000010.1:15922-30758 GCA_040326075.1 Anaerolineales bacterium | reverse complement strand
AGTGTGAGATTGTAATTGCCAATCGCACAAATCCACCAAGCTAATTAGCCTGCATATCGATCGGTAACGATCACCTTTTTCATCCTCATACAACATCCTGTCAATTACTCTGATTGTATTCTCCGGTGGACTCGACATCTCCCACCCATGGAATCCTATATGTATACTACCTTTCCCAAATTTAATTGGGATACTTTCGCTTGTCAATTGATTGTAATAGATGGAATATTAAGAAAAAACAGGCGCGGTTAATTCCGCGCCTGTTTTGAATTCTAATATGACCACTAACTCACCATGTTTTCATTAATATACTTAACCACATCTCCCACTGTGCTGATTTTCTGGGCTTCCTCGTCTGAAATCTCCCCGCCAAACTTGTCTTCAAATGCCATGATCAATTCCACAAGATCAAGTGAATCCGCTTCCAGATCTTCCCTAAATCTCGCCTCGGGAGTTACCTTGGCTTCATCAACATTCAGTAAATCTACAATTATTTCCTTTACCTGTTCAAAGGTGTCTGCCATTGAAAAACCTCCTTGCAAAATATCTTTTTAGATATCAATAATTGTATCCTTGTAGTCAAATATGTCAAGCCCTGGCTGACGTCCTTGCCTTAATCTGAGTGACAATAGGTCGCCATATTGACAGGCATGATCCAGACTGGTAAGATACATTCAATTCACTGGAACACCGCTTGATGCCAAAAGTTACGCAAACTAGCTCCCGAAAAGCAGATCACATTCGGATAAACTTGGACGAAGATGTACGTTCTGGCCTCACATCCGGGTTGGAACGCTATCGATTTATCCATCAAGCTCTTCCAGAGCTTAATCTTGAGGATATCGATTTAAATTCGGGATTATTTAGGCGTGATTTAAGGGCGCCAATCCTGATATCCTCTATGACAGGTGGGACCGAACAGGCTGGCAGGATAAACCGCGTTCTGGCTGAAGCCGCACAAGAGACCGGCATCGCCATGGGGCTTGGATCACAACGAGCTGCTATTGAAAATCCAGGATTAAGTGACACATTCCAGGTGCGCCAGCTCGCGCCAGATGTTTTGCTGTTTGCCAACCTGGGAGCAGTGCAGCTAAATTATGGGTATGGGATTGAGCAATGTCAGCAGGCAGTGGATATGATCGAGGCTGATGCATTGATTTTGCATCTCAATCCATTACAAGAAGCCGTTCAACCAGAAGGGGATACCCGATTTGCTGGTTTGCTCAATAAAATTGAAGCTATCTGCCAGGCATTACCTGTACCGGTCATAATGAAGGAAGTTGGATGGGGTTTCTCTGAACAGGCTGCGCGTCAATTAGCTGAAGCCGGTGTGGCTGCAATTGATGTAGCTGGATCTGGGGGCACTTCCTGGACCCAGGTAGAGATGCACAGAGCAGAAACCAGGGATCAGGCACTCCTGGCGGCTGCTTTTATTGACTGGGGAATACCAACCGCCCAGGCGATAATCAACGTTCGGAAAGCTGCCCCTGATCTTAAAGTTTTCGCCTCAGGCGGTCTCCGGGAGGGGATAGATATCGCCAAGTGTATTGCACTTGGAGCTTCCCTGGGCGGAATGGCCAGCCCATTCTTAAAAGCCGCCAATCAATCAGTGGAGAAAACGATTGATGCCATCTCATTAATTCGCCGTCAGATCGAAATAACCATGTTCGCTTCAGGAACAGCTAACCTGGAACAACTGCGCAAATCCCGCTTAAGCGAGGAATAATTCCTCAATATTAATTTCCAAACCACACAAATTTCGACTTCAAGTCAAATGACAGATAAACTTAATAAACAGAAATTAATTGCCGCAATCGAGAACGAACTGCACAAATCTATTGATGATCAAAGCGAATCCGATTTGGGAGATTATCAATCAATATTAGCTTATCACCTAGGTTGGGAAGGAGAAGGTGCCGGTCCAGAGACGCGCGGCAAAAGAATTCGTCCATTGATAGTACTCTTGACCTGTGAGGCTGCCGGTGGAGATTGGAATAATGCCCTACCAGCAGCCGCAGCGGTTGAACTGGTGCATAATTTCTCTCTGATTCACGATGACATCCAGGATAACAGCCCCATCCGGAGGGGACGAGAGACTGTGTGGAAGCGATGGGGTATCCCCCAGGCAATTAATTCCGGGGATGCAATGTTCACCCTCGCACATCTTTCTTTACTGAGGTTAGAAAGCACCACAAGTTCAGAAATTACCAATCAAGCCGCGAAAATTCTGCATTCCGCTTGCTTACAGTTAACCAAGGGCCAATATCTGGACTTGGCATATGAATCACAAACACATTTGCCTTTGGATGCATATTGGAAAATGGTCGGCGGGAAAACTGCTGCACTATTAAGTGCCTGCACTGAGCTGGGGGCAATCGTGGCAAACACATCTCAATCTCGACGGGAGGCATTCCGAGATTTTGGTTATTTCCTTGGATTAGCCTTTCAAGCTCAAGATGACATCCTGGGAATTTGGGGGGACGCTGCCCTGACCGGGAAATCAAATGAGAGCGATCTATTTGCAGGCAAGAAATCCTTACCAGTTATCTACGGCCTTGATCAACAGGGATCCTTTGCCGCCAGATGGAACCAAGGTCCTATTCAACCTCAAGAAACAAAAGCTCTTGCTGATCAATTGGAGATGGAAGGAGCTCGTGCTTACACCCAGGATTCCGCCAACAAGAAGACCGATCAGGCGATAGAAGCACTTAATCGAGCCCAACCCCAGGGTAAAGCCGGAAAAGCGCTCACAGATCTGGCGAACGATTTGTTACGCCGTGAAATTTGAATTTAGTCAGATAAAACGAACAAACACCTGATTTCCTAGCAATCGCCCACGGGGGGTTAATCTAAGGCGATCACCCTCCAGAGGCTCCCATTCCAATAATCCCTCTGAGATTAATTCTTCAATTTCAGTTTCGTAAACCTCCCTGAGCGAAGTACCAAATCGAGCTCGAAAAGCCTTTCCGGATACCCCTTCCTCTGTGAGACGCAAACCCATCATCATCGTTTCTCTGATCTCCTGGTCTTGTTTGACATTGTGTGCATCGACAGTTGCCGGAGTGGATGGAAATTGCAAATGATATTGACTGTGTTTTACATTATCAGAAAGAAAGGATTGGATATATCGTTTGGGGGATAGTTCATTGGCTGTTCGGATACCCGCAGCATAACCATGCGCCCCGGCTCCTAAACCTAAATACGGGAGATTTCGCCAGTACTGTAAGTTATGCTGGCTGGCTAGCAAACCATTTGATTCACCAAACTTTGCCCAATTAGAAATCTCATATTGTTTATATCCGCTCTTATCCAGGTGTTCGGTAGCCAATTCATACATATCTGCAGCCAGGTCCGGATCAGGTTCGATCAGGAGTCCCTTGTAGATCCAATCAGCGATTGGTGTACCTTCCTCTACTGTGAGCGCGTACAGTGAGAAATGTTCAGGATTAAGATTCAATCCCAATTCCAGGCTTTCTTGCCAGCTCTCCAATGTTTGGTGAGGTAATCCAAAAATCAAATCAAGATTGACATTATCAAAACCAGCTTTACGAGCCAGACCTACTGTAAGAGCAATTTGATCGTAATCATGCTGGCGCTCTAATAATCGCAGTTCTTCTGGAATCGCAGTTTGCATACCCAAACTCAGTCGATTAATTCCCAGAGATCGCAAACCTTTCAAGTAATCGGAGGTTACCCTTTCAGGATTGGCTTCCAAAGTGATTTCAGCGCCATTAATTATCTCGAATTCATGATTTAACGCTTCAAAGACATTCGTAAGTGTGGAAATTGGGAGGAGGGAGGGAGTACCACCTCCAAAAAATACAGTGTGAACGGGGACCCGCTGCTCGAAATTAGCAGCAGTGAATTTTATTTCTGAAAAAAGCGCTTGAGTATAATCGGGGATAAGGTTTTCCAATCCCGAATATGTATTAAAATCACAATAACTGCAGCGGTGATGGCAAAAAGGGATATGCAGGTAGACAGAAAATGGTTGCATCTTCGCCGCAGTATATCATGACCAAGCCAGACACAATGAAGTTCACTGGTATTGGATCACACGGATGATATCTCTACCTTTAGTTTAGAATTTACTCACCCATGAGAAAACTAGCACAAGAGAAATAAAAGGCTGGTATAATCCCCGCTGCCAGGCGATTCCTGGTTAAATTGCGCCTATGACATCTGAAACCCCATCAAAACCAACAAAATTATGTCCGACTTGCGGAACTCGCGTTAGTGAGGATGCAGCTCGCTGCCTGGTTTGTGGCAGCGATTTAAGCGGCATCGAAAAGCCTGCTCGTAAGGATAGAGCTGTACAGGGCAGCCGCATGCCCCAGGTCACCTTGAGCCTTCCAATAGCATTAGCCTTGCTGGCTTTGTTCTTGGGGATTGGCGCGGCATTAGTTTTCTTCACCTTGAGAGAGACCGGTCGAGTTGTTGAGCCAACCGCGACCCCAACCGTGACAGCTACCATTACACCCACAATTACCCCCACGCCTTCCACCCCAACACCGACTGATATTCCTCTTCCAACGCCTACCCCAGTGTCATATACTGTTCAGGCAGGAGATACCTGTGCTGGGATCGCCTTTACCTTCGGTGTTTCCATCCAGAGTATCGTTCTGCTCAACAATTTGCCAGCCGATTGCAACACGCTCGTTGAAAGCCAGCAGCTCCTTATTCCCCAGCCGACACCGACTCCAACTGCATTGCCAACCTCGACGTTGAGCCCTGCTGAATCCACTGAGCAAGCCTGCGAAAAAGTAGATTACCTCGTTCAGGAAAACGACACACTCAGCAGCATTGCCAACAGCTACAACGTACCAATAGCTGTGGTTCAAGAATACAATGGTTTAACCTCTGAGACAGTGTTTTCAGGTATGCCATTGACTATCCCCCTCTGCGAACGATTCCCAACCCCTGGACCAACGCCGACTGCAACACCACCCCCACCCTACAGCCCACCGAATTTGCTTTTACCTGCGGATGGAACCCGTTTCGTTCAATCTAGTGATACTGTCACTCTTCAATGGGCATCTATTGGGACTTTACTCGAAAATGAAGCTTATGAAATCACAATCGTAGACTTTACAGATGGAGATAGCCGCAGACTGGTCGATTATGCCACGGATACCAAGTTCATCGTTCCAGCCACTTTCCGCTCAGCCGAAAACATCCCTCATCTTTATCGCTGGTGGGTAATGACCACCCGTCAAGCTGGCACGGATGATGAGGGCAATCCCATTTGGGAATCAGCTGGTGCTGCTAGCAACCAAAGAGTTTTCCTGTGGTCTGGTGTTTCAGCACCAGCAACTCCTACCCCGTAGGGTGCTTAAAAACATCCATATTTAACTTCAGTGCATCTTAAGAAAACAGGTGTTCGAGCCGGCGGCTGAACACCTGTTTAGATTATCCAAAAAAGCGCGTTATCCAACAGTTTTTGCTTTTTCAGCGATCTCTTCAAGCATTGCAGTGGTGAGGGATTTAGGACGTTCGATGGGCTGCCCCAGGGCACGTGACCACACAGCATTAGCAGAAACACCCAAAGCTCTCCCGACACCAAACATTACAGTGTAGAAATCGAATTCCTTAATCCCGTAATGGTATTGTAACGTTCCACTGATTGCATCAACATTTGGAGAGGGATTCTTGGCTTTACCCTGTTCGATCAATACTTTCGGAATCACTTCATACACCAATTGCGCGATTTGAAAAACCGCATCTTCCGCCATATATTCCTGGGCATATTCGTACTGGGCAGTGAATCGAGGGTCTGGCTTACGCAGCACTGCGTGCCCGTAGCCGGGGATAACCTGACCGCTTTTCAGCTTTTCCCAGGCGTATTGGTGTAATTGATCTTTCGTTGGAACACCGTCGAATTTCTGGTATATACCTAACAACCAGCGGATTGCTTCCTGAGTTGCTAAACCATGCAAGGGACCCGCCAGACTATTGAGACCGGCTGAGAGAGCATAATAAATATCCGAAAGTGTTGAAGCAGCCAAGTGCGTGGCATGTGCGCTGGCATTACCGCTCTCGTGATCAGAATGCAGGATGAAGTACAAGCGGGCAAAATCCATATACTCCTGGGATGGATTACCAATCATGTGAGCAAAGTTAGCACCCCAGTCTAAGTCATTTCTAGGTTTCGTAAACGAACCATCCCCGTATTTCAAACTATAAATATAGGTTGAAAGTGAGGGCAGCTTGGCTGTCAGGTTCAAGCTATCTTCCAACATGGCTTGCCAGTACTCGTCTCGGGTCATACCTTCCCGGTATCTTTGTGCGAAAACTGAATCATTTTGTAAAGCCAAGATTGCTGTCGAGAAGAGCATCATGGGATGAGATTCACGCGGCATAGATTGCAGCACATCAAATACAAACTGGGGTACGCTTGAACGCGCTTTCCATTCATTTTCGATATCGAGTGCCTGCTCCTCCGTGGGCACTTTCCCTATTAGAAATAAATAATAAAGTCCACCCACATAAGGCATGACACTATCAGCTGGTTTGGGTAATATTTCAAGAATTTCGGGTATGGTATAGCCCCTGAAACGGATGCCTTCACTTGGATCCACATAAGATATATCAGTGACTAATCCCTTCACGTTACGCATGCCACCATATACCTGTGAAATCGTCACTTGATCCACTTTCACATCACCGCTTTCCTTGATCAGGTTCGAAACCCTTTCACGCCAGGCAGGAAGTTCTGCGGCAAAGTCTGCTTTAATTCCCATTATGGTTCTCCTTTATTTATCCCAGATAATGTTAAAACTTTACCAAAGTCTGTAAAGCCTGAATGGTTTGGGTTACTGCTTTAGCTGATTTATTCATGGCCGCAGATTCTTCATCATTCAGCTGATATTCAATTATCTTTACCACCCCGCTCCGCCCAAGTTGGACCGGTGCACCGAAGAAAATGTCATTCAAACCATATTCTCCCTGCATGTATGCAGCCGCTGGAACGATCAGATTTTTATCTTTTAATATCGCTTCAACCATTTGAGCTACAGCTGCTCCTGGGGCATAAAAAGCGCTGCCAGTCTTCAGTAAACTGACGATCTCACCCCCGCCTTTGCGTGTACGCTCAACTATAGCCTCCAAACGGTCAGTGGGTAGAATCTCGTTCAGGGGAACTCCCGCCACGTTTGAATGACGGACAAGTGGAACCATATCATCCCCATGGCCTCCTAATACATAACAATTAATGTTTTCAACGCTGACGCCTAATTCCATGGCAACAAAAGCCCGCATTCTTGCCGAGTCAAGGATACCAGCCTGACCGATTATCCTTTCTGGCGGTAAATTTCCTACCTTCATTGCTAAATATGCCATTGTGTCTAATGGGTTGGTGAGCACGACCAGAATCGCCCCTGGAGAATATCTGAGCGACTCTTGAGTGGCGTTTCGGACGATTTCCGCATTGGCGAATAATAAATCGTCTCGACTCATTCCAGGTTTTCTAGGCAGACCAGCGGTTATGACAACAATATCTGAGCCAGCTGTTGCTTCAAAGGTGTTGCTGCCAACGATCTCAACGTCCTTTCCGATCACTGGTAAAGCCTCTTGCAGGTCGAGGGCTTTTCCTTGTGGCAGCCCTTCGACAATGTCAACTAATACCAAATCAGCGATTTCACGTTCAGCTAACCAATGTGCGGTTGTGGCACCAGTCATCCCAGCACCAATCACAGAAACTTTGTTATTCATGATTACTCTCCTTGAAGAATACAAAAATAGGGCTGTCCAAAAAGGTTGTCACTCTGAGAGAAACGAAGAGTCTCTCCCACAGTTGTAGAGATGCTTCCCCTCGGTCTGTCCGACCAAGGACAGGACTTCGTTCAGCATGACATTATCTTACTTGATAGACAGCCCCAAATTGCTATTAATTATCCAATGGAAATTCATCCAAGAAATGATTTGCTTGAATGGCGGCTGCAGCTCCCATCCCGGCGGATGTGATCACCTGACGGAAATGGGGATCAGCCACCTCGCCTGCTGCGTAAACCCCAGGAACACTGGTTTGCATCAAATCATCTACTTTCAAATAGTTATTTTCATCCATATCAAGCTGTTCAGTGAACAGGCTTGTGTTTGGAGAATGCCCAATAAAGATAAACACGCCATCAATCAGCTGATCTCGTTCTTCACCAGTTTGCGTATCTACCAGCTTCACGGATTGCACTGCCCCATTTCCTGAGATTTCTTTTACGGTAGAGTTCCAGGCGAATTTTATCTTAGGATTTGATTTCGCCCTCTCAGAGAGGATAGATCCAGCACGCAATTCATCACGACGGTGAACAATGGTTACATTTTCAGCATAGCGGGTCAAGAAGATACTCTCCTCGACTGCGCTATCTCCACCTCCAACAACAATCACCTCTTTTTCTTTGAAAAACCACCCATCACAAGTTGCACAGTATGAAACTCCGCGGCCGGTAAAATCATTTTCACCGGGGACATTGAGATGAACCGCACTGGCTCCAGTGGTTATGATTAATGTTTCGGCAAGATACAACTTCCCATTCTGAGTTTTCACTTTAAATGGGCGGTTGGAAAGGTCTACTTCAGCCGCCAGGTCAAATTCGATTCGAGCCCCAAATCGTTCTGCCTGTTTCTGGAAAAGATCCACTAATTCCATTCCACCGATACCTTCAGGAAATCCAGGATAATTTTCAACTGAAAAAGTCAACGAGACCTGTCCGCCTAATTCCATTCCGGTCAAGACAACAGGCTCTAAATCAGCTCGGGCAGCATAAAGCGCGGCGGATAAACCGGCAGGACCGGAGCCAATGATCAATACTCGGACTAATTCTTCTTTATCACCCCCGTTGCTGGAAGGGATAGCTCCTGCATTGTTCATATTCAAATCCATAACATCTCCTTGAGGTTGCCTATTAGATATTATAGTCCCTGGTCATATTTACTTCAAAGCTCAGCAACCAGGGCAACCATCACCAATGAATAGTAACCCATTTATCTGATGCAGATGTCATCGAAAAAGTTACATTAAAGATTAATTAATACCAGCATAAATTAAGTTGGTTTTCCGACCGGCAAATAATCCAACCACTCTCTTGAGTGATTGCTTTGTCCGTGGACGTTATCCATGAATGCCTTGAGCAGGGCGTGTGTGATTGGGCCTGGCTTCCCTGCCCCAACCTGCCGGTAATCAATCATCCGGATAGCGACAATCTCTGCCGCAGTACCAGTGATGAAAATCTCATCCGCAGTGTAAAGCTGATCACGCGTGATAAGCTCTTCTCTGATTGGGATTTCCAGATCAGCAGCTATTTTCATCACCGTGTCACGAGTGATACCTTCTAAGATCAATGCGCGTGGTGGCGTTATGAGAACCCCGTTTTTGATCATAAACAAGTTCTCACCTGTACATTCTGCGACATAACCAGCTGGATCCAGGATCACTGCTTCATCATAACCAGACCTTAACGCCAAAGTCTTGACCATCATTGAGTTGACATAATTACCAGTGATTTTAGATTTGGTCATATTTGTATTTGGATGTAATCTGGTGAACGAGGATACCATCAAATGAATACCGGTTTTGCGCGCTTCTTCACCCAGGTAAGGTCCCCACTCCTATGCTGAGATGCTTAACTTCGGCCGCGATCGGTCCATATCTAAGCCCAAAGGACCATCCAGATACATCAAGGGGCGAATATAGCATTCTGTAAATCCATTAGCTAAAATTGTTTTGTGGACAGCTTGTCGAAGTTGCTCCACTGAATACGAAAAATTGAGAATGCCAAGAATTCGGATTGATTCCAAGAATCGCTTCAGGTGATCCTGCAGGCGAAAAACCGCAGGTCCCTGGGGGGTTTGATAACAGCGGATACCTTCAAAAATTCCAACTCCATAATGCAAAGTTGGGTTAATGATGTGAACAGTCGCCTCCTCATAAGGGATCAGCTCACCATCCATCCAGATTAAATCTGACTTCATTGGGTGCTCCTTATCGATTCGTTATTACAAAGTCGATTGGGATAATTATATCCTGATCAGAGGGAGAGTAACTAAAACAGACCTTCATCCCATATTATTTGCCAAAAAGTAGGCAACCAGAAATGATCTGAAGAACAAAAAAATGAGCGTTTTGTAAAGTCCTAACCAAAACGCTCATTTAAAATTTCCGGGATTGGATTACTTGCGATCGTCCTTCTTACCACCCCGATACCGGTTTCCGCGCTGACCTCCGCCAGAACTTCGCTTACCTCCCGGTCGGTCCTTTTGCCTGGCTTCCTCAGCCGTCCAACCTTCTAATACTGCCTGGCGAGATAGCCGGATTTTTCCGGCTGGATCGATATCCGTAACCATCACTGTGATCTCATCTCCCATCCGGACAATATCCTCAACCCGGTTTACCCGTTCGCTGTCAAGTTGAGAGATATGCACCAATCCATCAGTGTTGGGAAGGATCTCTACGAAAGCGCCAAAATCAGTAATGCGTACAACTCGACCGGTATAAATCCGTCCAATTTCTGCCGATTCGGTGAGGGCTAATATGCGATTGCGAGCAAGCTCTTCGTTCTCGACATTTGTGGCGGCAATGAAAATCGAACCATCTTCCTGGATATCGATGCGCGTGTCGGTTTCTTCCTGAATGGCGCGGATCATCTTGCCACCCGGTCCGATGACGGCGCCGATCTTCTCAACAGGGATATGCACAACCGTGATGCGCGGTGTATGCGGTTTTAGCTCAGACCTGGGTTCGGGAATAACCGCCAACATTTTTTCCAGGATGGACAACCGGGCAATTCGAGCCTGTTCCAATGCTTGCTCCATGATCTGTGTGGTGATGCCTTTGATCTTGATGTCCATTTGCATGGCAGTAACACCTTCCCGGGTACCGGCGACTTTAAAGTCCATGTCACCCAGATGATCTTCCATTCCGAGAATATCAGTCAGAACCACATATTCGTCACCTTCACCTTTAATCAGCCCCATGGCAATTCCGGCTACAGGCGCCTTGATCGGCACACCGGTATCCATCAGTGCCAGGGTCGAAGCACAAACTGAAGCCATGGAGGTTGACCCATTCGAAGACAATACTTCAGAAACCAACCGCATGGTGTATGGGAATTCATCTTCCGGTGGAATAACTGGGATCAAAGCTCTTTCAGCCAAAGCGCCGTGCCCAATATCTCTGCGGGATGCGCCGCGTAAAAATCGTGTTTCACCCACTGAAAAGGGTGGGAAATTATAGTGGTGCATATAACGCTTGGATTCAGCTGGGGATAAGGTATCTAGCTCTTGCGCCTCGCGGGGTGTCCCCAATGTCGCCAAAGTAAGCACCTGTGTTTCGCCTCTGGTGAAGAGGCCCGAACCATGGGCTCTCGGGCTAACTTCTAATTCGCTCCAGATATTTCGGATATCAGTTACACCGCGTCCATCCGGGCGGACTCCACTCTCGAGGATCCGCTTGCGCACAACGGATTTTTCAGCCTGCTCAAATGCTTGCTTGATACTCCCGGCGATGGATTCATCACCCTCAGATAGATCGGTCACCAAAGAGGAGCGCAGTTCATTGATCCCCCGGTAGGTAGATGTGATTTCATAGGGTTGGTTGAAAATCTCTTCCAGTGCTGGCACTGCTCGCTCAAAAACCTTGGCCTTCAAATCTTCATCCAATTCAAAACGTGGATAATCACGCTTTGGTTTTCCAACCTCAGCTGCCATCTGCTCCTGCAGGTCTACCATCCCCTGGAGTGCCTGGTGACCGTGGTTTAAGGCGGCGACCAGCACATCCTCAGGAATAAATTCAGCCCCGCACTCGACCATTAAGATCGCATCACGCGTTCCTGCTATGCGTAAATCTAAATCTGATTCTTTTATCTCGTCGAAAGTAGGATTGAACACGAATTCGCCGTTGATCCGTCCTACCCGAACAGCTCCAACAGGTCCTTCCCAGGGAACATCTGAGATCATCAGCGCAGCGGATGCTGCGTTCACAGCCAGAATGTCGATCGGATTGTCAGGATCTGCAGAGAAAGAGTACAGGATGACCTGTACATCGTTACGCATATCTTTAGGAAATAAGGGTCGAATTGGACGATCTGTCAGACGAGCGGTGAGAATTGCCTCTTCACTGGGACGTCCTTCTCGCCGGAAAAATGAACCTGGAATTCGCCCCCCTGCGTACATCCGCTCTTCATAATCCACAGTTAAGGGGAAGAAATCTATCCCCAGGCGGGGTTCATTACCCATTGTTGCTGTGGCAAAAACCACTGTATCACCAATGCGTAAAGTCACTGCGCCACCTGCCTGCCTGGCCAGTTTCCCAGTTTCCATGGTGATCTGCTTATCACCGACCACGGTCGTATAGCTTTTAAATTCTGCTTGCATGCTTACTCCTTTGTTTTCACCAGATTGATCAGGGACTGGAAACTATTGGCAACGGATTATTTACTTGGAGAATCAAGCGTTGTCACCAGTCTCCAATTCCCAACCTCCTGGTTTATAAATTAATGGATCATTCGCTCCTGGACCAAACTTCTCCGCAGCTCTGTAACCCCTGGCGGTATCGCAATTAATGCAGCTTCCCAATTTCAGCGCCAGCGTAGTGCAAAAAAAGAGTAGATGGTTTCTTGCGCGCCATCTACTCGGCAAGGTATTATGATTTTCGGCGAATATTCAATCGGTCTGTCAAAGCCTGGTACCGCTGGTAATCTTTCTTGCGAATATAAGCTAACAAACGCCGGCGGCGACCAACCATCTTTAATAAGCCGCGTCGTGAAGATTCGTCATGTTTATGGGTCCGCAGGTGATCGGTTAAATATGTAATTCGGTTAGATAGAATTGCTACCTGTACTTCGGGCGAACCCGTATCATCGGGATGACGAGAAAACTCGTGGATTACTGTTTGTTTGGTTTCTTTGTCCAAGGTCATGACGTCTGCAAACTCCAATTGTTAAATTATTACCGCAGGTCTCCATACCAGGAGTTTTGATTTTGATCACCTCTGGCAGGGCTAGTCAGCGGGCTGATTATACCAGAGAACATTGTAATTATGAGGACATGGTAGCTGGCTTACTTCCCCTGCCGTAATGCTTCCTGTAAGTACTTTTGAGAATCTGAGGGGAAAAATTTCATGCTATGCCGAACATACCATGTTAAATTGGGATTACCCGTCCCTGATAGCGCTGTTTGGTGTAAGAAATACATCGTCTCTATAGGTGAGTGCAATGCTAACGACTCGATCACTGCCAACACCTCAGGTCTAAGCGATGGCTGAGCTGATCGCATAACCTGATCAAGCACACGAAATATCAATGGGAAATCTTCAAAATCCGGAGTATCCAAAAGAGGTGGGATTGCTTTCAAGCCTAGCTGATTCTCAAATTTGTGCTTGGATTTGAGCCAGGTTTCAATGTGTTCAATATAGCGGTCAGATTGTTCCAACCGTAAGCGCTCGAGACCGGATATGATCAATGCATTAATCAGCCGTACTTCAGTCCCGGGTCCAGTCCAGGAATCTATGCGCCCAAATATTGAATCTGGAGGGTTGGGTGACACCTGACCAATTAAGGAAGCTGCCAATAATCGGAATTCCAGGTAAGGCTCGGACCAAAGCCTATCAGCCAAAGCCAGAGATTCGTCCCGCTTATCTGCGGCGTACTCGGCCAATTCCTTCAATACTGCGCGCACAACTTGAAGAGGCACATGGTAAGCACGCAATAACGGAGGCGGCTCTCCTACTATCCCAGGACGGTAAGTCCGGTCTGCATAGTAATCCAAATAGGCATGGAAAGCACGACAAAATTTTTCGGCATCTGGCACGTTCTGGGCCAGCTCCGCAGCTTGAACTTTTAAACGTGCAGGTTGAATCGCGGGCATGCTCGTCAATAAACCTTAGCGAATTGAATCCTGTTTACAGCAGGTTCTCTTAAGTTACTACAAATACCCTCCCCAACCTGCAAGCGGCTTTTTTCCATTGGCACGAAATTCCTACCTTCGATTTGCGTGGGCTCTGTCTACTGTGGCAGTATCAAATCTTGAACATCACCACTATTAAGGGATTTCGAACTCAGAGACCAACATCTGGAAAGCGGTGGTGACATCCGGAGCAAATTCGATCAGCTGGCGGTGAGGTTGGGGTATGTAATTTTCGAACTGCTCAAGAAATTGTTTAACTACTGCCTGCCAACCAGGACCGATCAAAATTAATCGCCGGAGAGTTATCGCTCTGGTTTGTAATTGTGACCACATGACAGTCAATTCTGCCAAAGTCCCAATGCCACCTGGTAGAACCAATGCAGCATCACAACCATCGATCAACGCATACAATCTTTCCCGCAAAGTGTCAAAGCGCAGCTGCTCCTGCACCCAGGCATTAGGAGAAACCGGTCGCCAGGCCTCGATTTGATCACAAGTCACCCCGATGACTTTTCCACCTGCTTCAGCTGTACCTCGCGAGACTGCCTCCATGGTTCCAATATATCCACCAGTAAGGACAGTAAATCCCGCTTCACCAATCAATTTTCCCAATTGAAATGCCTGATCATAGGCCGGTTCCCCCGGTTTTGGGCTGGAACCACCGAAGACAGAGATGTGCACGGTCAGTTATTCCTCCCAGCTTCGTTTGTAGTTTCGTTCCAGTTTTTGGAGGATTGCCTGTTCCAGATCAATTTCTGCAATACTGGCAATTTGCAATAGGTAGAGTGCCACGTCTGCCAGTTCTTCCCCCAATTGTTCTGGTTCATCCATTTCATCCGACCACTGGAAATGTTCCAATACTTCGGCTGCTTCGAGGGTCAAAGAGATAGCCAGGTTGATTAATGTTTGTGGTCTTGGGCTATCCTTATCATACCAACCCTGA
>JBEQLH010000010.1:0-15822 GCA_040326075.1 Anaerolineales bacterium | reverse complement strand
TTCCTGGTGAATTTGGCTGCCTTCTGGACTCCCAATGCACTTGGCATTGGCCGTCTGGCTTTTATCCTGTCCTGGTTTATGTCTGGTTTCTTCATGCCTTTACGCTTCTTTCCTGCCTGGTTTATAAAATTATGCTACCTGACACCGTTCCCTTACACGATCAATTCAATTGTCGAAGTTTATCTCGGATTGGTCAATGGGACAGCCCTGATTGGGTTAGTCATGGCTCAAATCGCATGGATACTTCTGCTAATCCTGGCAGGTTTTGTTGCACTGCGGATTGGGGTTCGTCGCCTGGAGATATTGGGTGGTTGACATGTGGTATACACTAAACATTTACCGGCGACTAATTTCAATCAGTATCCGCGGGCAACTGCAGTACCGGGTCTCTTTCGTTTTCGATATCTTGGCAACCGCCTTGATAACCGCGCTTGGCTTTGGCACGATTGCACTGGTGCTGCAGAGGTTCGACAATATCGCGGGGTGGACCGTCTACGAGATCGCTTTTTTGTTTGGAATGGCAGAGACTGCGTTTGGCATAATGGATATGATTTTCAGCGGATTTGATCCACCATATTTTGGGCGAAGGGTACGCCTGGGAAGTTTCGACCAGCTGCTTTTGCGACCAGTGAATTTGATCGCGCAGGTCTTGGGATCCGAATTTGTTCTCCGGCGTCTCGGACGAATTATTCAAGGTTCAATAATTCTGATAATCTCTATATCCAACCTGGAAATCCAATGGACGACGGTCAAGATTCTTATGCTTCCCGTTGTGTTCGTTAGCCTGGTCATCTTCTTTGGTGGATTATTCATCGTCGGCGCTGCGCTTTCTTTTTGGACAATTGAATCGTTAGAAGCTGTCAATATCTTCACTTACGGGGGAACAGAAATGATGCAATATCCCATGGATATTTACCCGAACCTCATGCGCGCTTTCTTCACTTATATCCTTCCTGCCATCTTTCTATTGTATTACCCCGCCCTATATATCCTGGATAAACCTGATCCCCTGGGAATGCCACCATTCTCGCCGTTCCTCGCTCCTTTCGTCGCCGTAATTGTCTTCACTCTTGCATTAGTATTCTGGAACTATGGCTTGCGCTTTTACCAGAGCTCAGGAACCTGAAACACACGGATTGAACTCAATATGCCTTCCATTATTTCTGTCAATAACCTGAACAAGCATTTCAAGATTTATAAACACCACCGTGGAATCACTGGTCCGCTCCGCAATCTGGCTACACGGAAGGCCACCACAATCAAGGCGGTCAATGGGATAAACTTTGAAATCGAGACTGGGGAATTAGTTGGATACCTGGGACCAAATGGGGCAGGGAAATCCACGACTATCAAGATGCTCACCGGTTTATTGGTACCTACCTCAGGTGAGATCAAGGTAAATGGTCGCATCCCCTGGAAGAGTCGTAAAGAACATGTCTCTGAAATTGGGGCAGTGTTCGGACAGCGCACCACATTGTGGTGGGATTTGCCAGTCATTGAGTCCTTAGATTTACTGCAATACATCTACAAAATCCCACCTGAAATTTTCCAGAACAACCTTGATGAATTTCGAGAAATGTTGGAATTAGACCCATTTCTGAATACCCCGGTAAGAGCACTATCATTGGGTCAGCGCATGCGGGCAGACATTTGCGCAGCTCTGCTGCACAACCCAAAGCTGCTCTTTTTGGATGAGCCGACCATTGGTTTGGATGTTGTCGCAAAAGAGCGCATCCGGCGCTTCATCCAACACATCAATCAACAACGGAGCACCACAGTGCTCCTCACCACCCATGATCTTTTAGATGTCGAAAAGCTATGTAAGCGGGTGATGATAATCGATCACGGTGAGCTGGTATACGATGGAAAACTAGAATTATTACGAGAACGATTTGGTGGGAAACGCAAATTAATTGTTGATTTTATTGAGGAATACGATCAAATCTCGATCGAGGGGGCGATAATCGCTGAAAGAGAGGGATCAAGGATCACCTTCCACTTCACCCCACACGATATTACCGCCTCTGAGTTGATCAACCAGCTGTCTTCACGATACCGAATCCGTGATCTTGAAGTGCGAGAACCGGATATCGAGACAACAATCCGTCGTATTTATGAAGAACGCCTGTTAGAATAAATACTATGAGTGATCCATCAAGCAAACGCCGCAGCACAGAAACCAGTTCCTTTGGCACTTCGGGGCACATCAGTCACGATTCCGGTAAATTCTACTCAAGCCGCCTCTATGAAGATATCCCCGGCGAGAGAGAGGTACTCTCGGTTGAAAATCCAATCCCCACGGAGTACCTCGATCGATTTCTATGCAAAACTAGCGAAAAGATGGATGAACTCCCCGAAGCCAGTGTCCATTTGATGGTCACCTCGCCCCCTTATAACGCCTCAAAAGAATACGATCAAGACCTGAGTTTAGATGAATATCTTAATTTATTAGGAAACGTGTGGCAGGAGACACACAGGGTGCTTGTCCCGGGAGGGAGGGCCTGTATAAACGTGGCAAACCTGGGTCGCAAACCTTATCTCCCCATTCATGCTTTTATCATCGAGCAAATGGTAGAGATCGGTTTTCTAATGCGCGGTGAAATCATTTGGAACAAAGCTTCGAGCGCCAGCCAATCAACCGCCTGGGGAAGCTGGCAATCCGCTGCAAATCCTGTCCTGCGGGATGTGCACGAGTACATCCTCGTATTCTCTAAGGATACCTTCAGTCGAAAGGGTGAAAATAACGAGAGCACCATCGCTCGAGATGAATTCCTGGAATGGACAAAGAGCATCTGGACCTTTCCAGCAGTGTCTGCCAAGAAAATTGGCCACCCGGCACCATACCCTGAGGAGCTCCCCCACCGGCTAATCCAACTTTACACTTTTAAAGGAGATGTCGTCCTGGATCCCTTCGCGGGCAGCGGGACAACTGGCCTTGCTGCAGTTAAGGATGATCGCCACTATATCGGTTACGATATTAATGAGGATTATCTGGAATTAGCCCGTGAACGTATTTCAGCTTTTCGAAAATCCCAGGTTGGCTCAGCAGACTCTACTTCAGATTTAGAATAGCCCGTCACGGGAGGATTTGCGCCCTCGTACTTTTTGAATCATCCCTTCGAAATTGTAATTGCATCCAAGGCTGCCTGGGCTGAAATACGCTGCTCAGGCTGCCAGCCAGGTTCATGAATCATACGTTCCAAATGCTCCTGGACTGCCTGCTGCTGATCTACATCCAAGGCAGCGAAAGCTTCCCAGATCCGTTTTGGGTATCTTGACAGCAGGTTGTCCCATAGCTCGTCAAATGCTTCCTGGTTTTCATTCATAGGGAAATTATATAGCATCGATTGTCGATTACAATAAACGTAGATAAACTTGTTTTTTGAGAAATCCTGTAAGCTTAATTGGTTCCATGCACATAATCCTTACTCACGAACAGGCTGATTTTGATGCTCTTTCTTCACTGCTCGGGGCTCATTTAACGGCCGAAGCCAGCATCCCAGTTTTACCACGCCGGTTGAACCGGAACGTGCGGGCGTTCATTACCCTTTATGGGATGGAGCTGCCTTTTATCGATCCTCGCGATTTATCCGTTGAGCCGGTTAAGATGGTCACTCTGGTTGATACCCAGTCTATGATCAGCATCAAAGGAATGGATGCAGAAACCCAGGTACAGGTGATCGACCACCACCCCACCCGGCAAGAATTCCCCCCTACCTGGCAGGTCACGACTGAAGAAACCGGAGCTACTGCTACGATTTTTGCAGAAGTCCTGCGAGAACGAGATAGCCGCCTCAGCACAATTGAAGCGACTTTATTACTGTTAGGAATATACGAAGATACTGGCTCACTGACTTATACCCGCACAACTACCCGTGATTTGAACGCGGCCTCATTTCTCCTTGAGCGTGGGGCAAGCCTGGAAATTGCTGCAGATTTCTTGAATCACCCACTCTCAATCCAGCAGCAAACCCTCTACGACAGGCTGCGCTCCGAGGCCAGCACCCATCATGTCCATGGTCATAC
This sequence comes from Anaerolineales bacterium, assembly GCA_040326075.1. Lineage (GTDB taxonomy): Bacteria > Chloroflexota > Anaerolineae > Anaerolineales > UBA4823 > PFL25. The sequence continues at coordinate 11,796 of JBEQLH010000010.1, read as the reverse complement.
GATTCTCCTTGCTTGTGGGGACGCTCGAGAAATGGACGAAGAGCTCTCCACCGTGGCCCATAAACTGCGTGACTTGCTTGATCCGGATGCGCTTTTCATGCTGGTGACAACCCGGGGCGGTGTGCAGATGATCGCACGGTCGACAAATGAAGACATTGATGTTTCCCAGATAGCTGAACATTTTGGAGGGGGTGGGCATGAACGCGCGGCAGCGGGTTTGATCCGTGATCGCAATCTCGAAAGCGTTTGTCAGGAGTTGATCGATATCCTTCCCCGGTTTGTCCAACCAGCGATCACGGTTGCCCAGATAATGTCACAAGGACCCCAACTTCTCACTCCAGAAACTCCTGTCGAAGAAGCTGCTCTGCGGATGCAGCGCTTTGGATATGAAGGATATCCTGTGGTCGAGCAAGATCCTGATGGTAGAGATCACATTCGCGGCTTATTAACCCGCCGGGCTGTCGACCGGGCTGTCGCCCATAAGTTAAACTTGACCGCTGCCAGCCTGATGGATGCCGGTGACGTCAGTGTCAATCCAGACCACTCGATTGAACACCTCCAGCACTTAATGACGGACACAGGTTGGGGACAGGTACCCGTGGTAAACCCGGACAGCGGTCAAGTAGTCGGGATCGTCACACGCACAGATTTGCTTAAAACCCTCACCAGCCAACCTGAAATTCCAGTTCGTCAAAACCTGGCCAACCGCCTTGAATCCGCCCTTCCGCCTGCCCGGTTAGCCCTTCTTAATGCCGTAGCGGAAACCGCACATGATCAACGAGCAGCTCTGTACATTGTTGGCGGCTTTGTCCGCGATTTACTGCTTGAACGACCCAGCCTGGATTTTGACCTGGTTGTTGAAGGAGATGCTATCCAGTTAGCGAGTGCCCTGGCAGTGAAATATGGTGGACGGGTCACAAGTCATACGCGCTTTAGTACTTCAAAATGGCATATCAGCGAAATTCATTCGATACTGCTTGAGAAATTGGAAGCTGACAGTTCAAGTGGTGAGAGAACTGCATCAGCTCAATCAAATAAACTACCCGAATTCCTGGATTTAATCACGGCTCGCACGGAGTTTTACACTTATCCCACCGCGCTGCCAACAGTGGAACGTGGGAGCATCAAACTCGACCTGCACCGCAGAGATTTCACCATCAATACCCTGGCCTTACGCCTGGATGGTCATCATTACGCAGAGCTACATGATTATTGGGGAGGCTTGAACGATCTCAAGGATGGGTTGGTGCGCGTACTGCACTCTTTATCATTCGTCGATGACCCAACTCGTATGCTGCGCGCGGTCAGATTTGAGCAGCGTTTCGATTTCAAGATCGAAGATCGAACCCTTGAGTTGATCGAAGAAGCCATCCCCCTTTTGGAGCGGGTATCTGGTGACCGGATCCGCCACGAACTCGACCGCATCCTGGAAGAAAACCTGGCCAGCAGCATGTTAACCCGCCTGGATCAACTCAACCTCCTAACTGCCATCCAACCTGCCTTGGAATGGGATGGATGGATTACAGCCCGAGTCCAATCTTTGGCGGATTTATATCCGGAAGCAGATTGGCGATTAGAACTCTCAGGTACAAAATTAAAAGTATCTTTAGGATACATTCTCTGGTTGATCCGTTTAACAAAGTCTCGCCTCAGAAAAGTAATCAGGCGTTTAAAAATCTCCACTACTCTGGCTGACGAAATCCGGTCCGCCCATAGTTTATGGCGCGATATCCATACACTGACCAGCGCCAAGCCGAGTGAGATCGTCACCAGATTGGACGATGTACTGCCTCTGGCCATTTATGCCAATTACATTGCTGCTCAAGATGAGCAGCAGCGTAAGATCCTTTGGGAGTATGTATCCAAATGGCGCCAGGTGTCTCCAAATACAAATGGGCATGTTCTTCGACAACGCGGTCTGCCACCAGGTCCTATCTATCGAAAGATAATAACAACCTTGCGCAACGCCTGGCTGGACGGTAAAATCGTCACAAGCGAGCAAGAAGAAGCTCTTCTCGAACAGCTGTTGGTCGAGAATTGAAATAGCCAACTAGGTATTGATTCAAATTTTCAACCAAACCCAATTATCTGATTATGGTCGTCCTTTCGCAGACTCAAAAAATTCTAATTCGCCACGCTTCTCGTCAAGACCTTCCAGCTCTTGAATGGGAGGGAGAATTCACTCATTTTCGGCATGTCTTCTCCGAAGCATATCGCCTGACGGAACTTGGCGAGGTGATAATGTGGGTCGCTGACCTTCCAGAATTTGGGCTGATCGGACAGCTATTTATTCAGTTGTATGGCCCAAATCAAATCCAGTCGAACACTAGTAAATATGCCTATATTTACGGATTCAGAGTTCGACCTCAATATCGTGGGAGAGGGGTTGGCAGCCGCCTAATAAGGACTGCTGAAAACGATCTGGTACGACATGGATTTCAGCGCATTGCCCTCAATGTCGCCCGTGAAAATGATTCTGCACGACGCCTTTATGAGCGGTTTGGATATCAAGTAATTTCTCCTGAACCAGGTATCTGGTCCTTCCTAGACGATAAGGGTCGCCGGCGATTTGTTAATGAACCAGCCTGGCGAATGGAAAAACTGTTTTGACCTGTTTTGACCTTGCGCCTCTATTGTTTCCATGCTAGAATTAATTTCCCATGGGGTGGTGGCAAAAGAGGCTTCGTCGAAAAGTGGGCAATACCCACTTTTCTTTGTTTATAGAGCCCTGTATGCCGGACCCATCATTAAGTGTCAATTGAGTTGGAGAATGAGCAAGAATGAAGAATGAATTTGCATTAGCTTTCAACGAAGTTATAGAAGAAAAAAATTTGCCTAAGGAAGTGATCCTGGATGCTTTAGAAGCCGCCATGGTGTCCGCCTACCGCCGGGCAGTTAATGCTTCCAATGCTCAACATGTTGAAGCTATAGTCGATCCGGAAACAGGAAAAGTTTCCATATCCGCAGAAAAAGAAGTTGTCGAGGACGTTGAGGACCAGAGAACTGAAGTATTGCTGGAAGATGCTCAAAAAGTTGAATCAGAAGCCGAATTGGGCAGCATGGTAATCGTTGAAACCACACCCAACAATTTTGGTCGAGTTGCCGCGCAAACCGCGCGCCAGGTCATCCAACAACGCATCCGTGAGGCAGAACGAGAAGCCCAATTGGAATATTTCAATAATCAATTAGGCGAGATCGTCAGCGGTGTTGTACAAGCGATCAGCTCCCAAGCTGTAACCTTAGGACTTGACATGAAAGCGGAAGGTATCATGCCCCGCAACCAGCAAATCCCTGGTGAGCGTTTCCGCCTTCATGATCGGGTACGTGCCTTATTAGCTGAAGTGAAAGCCACGCCCAGGGGACCGCAATTAATCCTCTCCCGGGCACACCGGAACTTCCTCCGCCGCTTATTGGAGAATGAAGTTCCAGAAATTTACCATGGTTTGGTAGAGATTCGATCCATCGCTCGCGAACCAGGTCATCGCTCAAAAGTAGCTGTCGCGGCGCTTCAAGCTGGCGTTGATCCTGTTGGTGCCTGCGTCGGAATGCGCGGTGTACGGATACAAGCTATCGTCCGTGAGCTGAACGATGAGAAAATTGATGTCATCGAATGGAATCCCGACCCCGCGGGTTATATCGCAAAGGCTCTGAGCCCAGCCAGAGTTACTGGCGTATATCTCGATGAAAACACTCGCGGAACAAAAACCGCAACCGTCGTCGTTCCTGAAGACCAGCTGAGCCTGGCAATTGGGCGGGATGGTCAAAATGCACGACTGGCAGCCAAACTGACTGCCTGGCGGATAGATATAAAAAGTTTGCCCGAAGCCACCAGTGACTCCCTTTACAAGATCCAATCCGATCCTGAATTTGCTGCCATCGCTGAAGCAGAAGTCGATATTGTTAACCAGATTGAAGCTATCCTGGTCAAGAAGAGCGAAGGTCGACCCGTTACTCCCGAGGAATACTCAATCCTCAGCCAATTTGTAGATCGCATTGAACACGGCATTATCGATATGCACCAATCTGAGAGATTGATCGAATTGGAGCGGATTGCTAAAATCCGGGAAGATATCCCTGAACCCGCTTTCGATATGCCTTTGGAGGAGTTAGCGTTCACTGACCGGATGACCGGTTTACTTAGTGAAGCTGGCTTTAAAACAGTTGGAGATTTGATGATCCAACTGGGGATGGATTCTGATGTGATATTAAGTTTGAATGGCATCGGTCCAAAAGCCATGGAAAACATCGAGAATACCTTGGCCGAGTTAACTTTCCCCGAGCCAGAAATTGAAGAACCTGTGGAGCCCGAGGCCGAAGGGGTTGAAGAACCAATTGCCGAGGGGACAGAGGTGGAACAGATCACTGACAGTGAAACTGATGCAGCCGTTGCTGTCGATACTCCGCAGGATGAAGTTCTAGAAAAGGCTGAACCTGTAGCTGAGGGCGAGGAAAAAATCGCCCAGGTCGATGAAGCTGTAGAGCCGAGTAAGGAAGAAGACGAGGAAGAATTGCCTTCTTCTCTCGAAGAAATCTTTGCCGTCCAACCAGAAGCTTTCGAAGTGGATTTGTCATCAGTCGAATTTGAAGAAGATGAAGAAGATGATGCTGACGCTCGTAAGAAGAAGAAAGAGAAGAAGAAGAAATACGTTGAAATGGAATATGACCCAGAGCAAGATGTTGTCATCGTTACGCGCAAGCGAAAAGGTGATAAAGAAGACTGGGAAAGCGACCTGGATTATTAATTCGCAAACCTGAGAGAAGTTTGCGTGCCAAAAAAGCCAAGAAAGCACAGACACGTTCCCCAACGGACCTGCGTAGGATGTAGAGAGGTGCATTCAAAACGCTCCTTGATTCGCATTGTCCGAAATCCAGAAGGTATTCTCGTTGATCCTTCCGGGAAGATGGCAGGACGTGGTGCTTACCTCCACGACCGGAAAGATTGTTGGGAGAGAGGGTTACAAGGTTCCCTGGAAAGTGCCCTGAAAACCGAACTGTCTGAAAAGGATCGGGAGCGGATAACAGAATTTATGGCGACATTGTCAGAGAAAACATCTGCTCAATAGATAAATTGTGATGAGCTATCGTTGGGGATTTCTTGGCAAGAACCATTTTGGCGGACGAGTGGAAAGTTCTGAGATAATGGTATAACTCGGTCCACGATACTCGCATCAGGTGGCCGCAAGCGAAATATGGCAGGAGGTGCCAATTGGGCGATAATGGACATAATAAACCTATAGAACTACCCGCCTCAATCACTGTTCGAGAGCTGGCGGAAAGCATAGAAGCCAGCCCCATTGAAGTCATTAAAACCTTGATGGCCAATGGCGTGATGGCCAATATTAATCAGCAAATTGACTTTGACACGGCTGCCATTGTCGCTGCAGAGATGGGGTATGATGCGACTTTGGAGACCCAGGAAGCGTCTGCTGAGGACGAGATTGGTGAGATCCCTCTCTGGCGACAGGTTATCGCCGATGAGGACCAAGAGGATCTGGTTAACCGTCCTCCCATCGTAACCATTTTAGGGCATGTCGATCACGGTAAGACAACCTTATTGGACGCAGTCCGTGATACAAGTGTTGTCGAAGACGAGGTTGGTGGAATTACTCAACATATTGGTGCATACCAGGTTGAACACAACAGTCGACCGATCACTTTCCTCGATACACCAGGGCATGCGGCATTCACAGCCATGCGAGCGCGGGGTGCACAGGGTGCAGATATTGTGGTCCTTGTTGTTGCGGCTGATGATGGCGTAATGCCTCAAACCCGAGAAGCTGTTGCCCACGCTAAAGCTGCCCAAATCCCAATCATTGTCGCACTCAATAAAATCGATAAGGAAAACTCTGACCCTGAGCGAGTAAACCAACAGCTGGCGGAGATAGGCTTAGTACCAGACGAATGGGATGGTGACACAATCGTCGTACCGATCTCTGCAAAGCAAAAAAAGGGTTTAGATGATCTCCTCGAAGCAATTATTTTAGTAGCCGATAACACGGATATCCGGGCGAATCCGAAAGGACGAGTGATCGGCACAGTTATCGAAGCTGAGATAGATCGCTCCAAAGGCGTCCTGGCAACTTTTTTGGTACAAAATGGCACATTGGATGTTGGGGATATTGTCGTCGTCGGTACGACACATGGTCGCTTGCGAGCTATGTTTGACCATCTAGGTCATCGAGTCAAAAATGCTGAACCATCCGCTCCAGTAGCGGTAATGGGTCTTAACGATGTGCCAGTTGCAGGCGACCTTTTCCAGGTGGTCGGATCAGACAAGCAGGCACGTGCGATTGCTGAAGAACGGAAGATAAATCAAAAGTCTGAAGCTGCCAGCCAAAAGAGCGCCATTACCCTGGAACAGCTATTTGAACAATTCCAGGCTGGTGAGATTCGCGAACTGAGGTTAATTGTTAAGGCAGATGTACAAGGATCACTGGAACCGATCGTCTCCTCCTTGAATGAACTTGGTGGTGAAATTTCCATTAATATCTTGCACGCCGAGACTGGCAATATCGGCGAAAATGATGTCATGCTGGCTGCTGCTTCGAAGGCAATTGTGGTTGGTTTTAATGTTGAAGCTGACTCCGCTGCTAACCGTCTTGCTGACACAGAGGGTGTATCTATCCGCTTATACGATATCATTTACCGCCTGACTGAAGATATCGAGATGGCGTTGAAAGGTATGCTAGAACCGGAAATAAAAGAATCTGTCCTTGGTCATGCTGAAGTAAGAGCGATCTTCAAGATTAGAAAGATTGGAAGTGTCGCTGGGTGCTACGTTTTAGACGGTGAATTACAGCGGAATGCCAAGATGAGAGTATTACGTGATCAGGAAGTTCAATTCGATGGTGAGATCGGTTCATTAAAACATCTCCAGGATGATGTAAAAGAAGTTCGCACTGGTTTCGAATGCGGCGTAACCCTTAAACGCTTTAATGATTTCGAAACAGGTGACATACTGGAATGTTATGTTGTTGAGCAAGTCCCTGCGTAATCACCAGGAAAACTGAAGTGGTATCCAAGAATCGTGCCCAACGCATCGCTGATCGTATTCGCGAAGAACTATCTGAAATGTTGATCTTTGATATCAAAGATCAGCGCTTATCCGATGCTTTCATAACCGACGTTACCGTCGACCGTGAGCTGGCATTCGCTGACATTTATGTTTCCTCCCTGCGTGGCTCTGAAGCGGCGCAGGAAATCATCGCAGGATTTAAACATTCAATTGGCTTCCTGAGAAGCGAACTTGCAAGGCGGATTGATTTGAGAACTTTTCCAAAATTGCGCATCCACTGGGATCCCACTCCAGAACGTGCTGAGCACATCGAACAGTTATTGGATGAGATAAGCATCCCAGACTCACCCGAATCTGGAGGCGATCATCCTGGAAACGAGTGATGTATACCGGATAGACGAGAGACTAGTTCAATCCGCATTTAAAGAACTTCGATCAGCACAGCGTGTTCTGGTCGTCTCGCACATTCGACCCGATGGTGATGCAGTCGGTTCACTGATCGGTTTGGGGTTATCCCTGAAAGACCTGGGCAAAGATGTCCAAATGGTGTTATCCGATGGTATACCCAAGATTTTCCGCCATTTACCTGGCAGCGACCAGGTGAAGAATCGACCCTCAGGCAGCTTTGATATGACACTTGTCGTAGATTGTTCTGATATTGAACGGACAGGCAGCTCATTAAACGATAGTCCCTTCCCTGATGTGAACCTGGATCACCATCCAACGAATACCGGATTTGCCAGATACAATCTGGTAGATGAAAAGGCTGTAGCAACCTCAGAAATATTGGCTGAATATTTACCAAAGTATGACTTTCCCATCTCAAAACAAGTGGCAGATGCGTTATTATTTGGTATGATCACAGATACACTTGGCTTCCGGACTAACAACATGACGCCAAAAGCTTTACACTTAGCTGCGCAGCTCATGGAGATTGGAGGAGACTTACCCAGGCTTTACCAGCGGGGATTGCTGAGCCGCTCATTCGAAGCTGCACTTTACTGGGGTGCAGGTTTATCAGGCTTAAAACGAGATGGGAAATTGCTTTGGGCAACCCTTGCCCTCAAGGATCGCCGGGCGGTAGGTTACCCTGGCAATGATGACGCAGACTTAATCAGCCTCCTTTCGACAATCGAGGGTGCAGATGTTGCAATCATGTTCGTCGAACAAGGGAACGGGCATGTAAAAGTGAGCTGGCGTTCTCAACCACAATACGATGTTTCCCAAGTTGCGTTGAATTTCGGCGGCGGCGGGCATGCTGCAGCTGCAGGAGCCAGTATTAAAGGAGACCTGAGTGATACTCAGGCCAATGTGCTCGCTATTACCAAATCTATCCTGGAGCTTTAATTAATATTGCTCCTGAATTTTAATAGGCAAATTATCCTCTATATTTAATTGGGAAGAGATTATGGACAACGAACAAATGAAAAATGTTGTCTCCGGCGTGTTGGTCATCGACAAACCGATCGGATTGACATCCCACGACGTGGTGCAGATTATCCGCAGAGGAACTGGCATCCGGAGAGCTGGACATACAGGCACCCTGGATCCACGCGCTTCTGGTGTGTTGGTCGTATTAATCGGACCTGCAGTAAGGCTGAGTGAATATGTCTCTGCCTCCGATAAACGCTACCAAGCCACAATCAGCCTTGGCAGCACCACAGATACTTATGATTCAGAAGGAATGGTTACCAGTGAAGCGCCGGCAAGCCACATCACTGAAGAGAAATTTGATGAAATCCTGCAAACCTTTGTGGGAGAAATTGAACAGGTTCCTCCTCCGTATTCTGCGGTCAAGGTTAAAGGGCGTAAGGCATACGAAATGGCTCGCAAGGGCGAAAAAGTTGAGCTGGAACCACGCAAAATCCAGGTCTTCAGTCTGGATATCCTCGAATGGGACCCACCTGAAGTAGTGATCGATGCCTATTGCTCCTCCGGCACTTATGTTCGTTCATTGGCAAATGACCTTGGTGAAGCATTAGGGACAGGCGCATACTTGATCGGACTTCGCCGGACGAAGAGTGGAAGGTTTACGTTGCGGGAAGCGGTGCCCTTGAGAACAATAAAAGAATCTTTTGAGGCTGGAGATTGGTATAAATATCTGATCCCCGCTGCTGACGCACTAGGTGATTGGCCATCTGTCGAGTTAGATGGTGATCAAGTGGACCTGGTTCGTCACGGACATCGCATTCCAGCAGAACCTGATTCTGAAGGTTGGTCGCGTGGGATCAGCCAACAGGGAGATCTTGTGGCTCTGCTCGAACATAACCCAGACTCCGGTGAATGGCAGCCACGTAAAGTTTTCTTCCAATCCTAACGGATAACTTTTCGCGGAAGATTTTCTCATGCGTCATTACTGGTCTTTAGAGGATGTTAACCTCCAAGACACCTGGTTGACGATTGGTACATTCGATGGTGTCCATCGAGGTCACCAGGAAATTGTTCACAATTTGGCGACCGGCGCTCATGCTGATCGAGCTCAGGCTGTTGTACTTACTTTTTACCCGCACCCAGCGATTGTCCTTGGAAAAAGGCAGGATCCCTTTTACCTGACCAACCCGGAAGAGAGAGCTGTTCTCTTGGGTGAATATGGCGCAGACATCGTTATTTCCCTCCCATTTACTCCCCAAATAGCTGCCAAATCTGCTCATGAATTTGTGTCCCTTTTGAAGGCGCACATTGGTATGGTCCATCTAATGGTAGGACCAGATTTCGCATTGGGACGCGATCGTGGTGGCAACGTGTCCACCTTGGAAAAGATTGGGGAGGAGTTAGATTATTCTTTAGCCACAATTTCAGCAGTTGAGATTGAAGGAAAGGTTGTCTCCTCGAGCCGGATTCGGGCTGCTCTGTCTGCTGGAGATTTAGACCAGGTCAACCTGTTATTAGGACGCCCTTACGTCGTCAATGGGCAGGTCGTCCCTGGAGACGGCCGTGGGAAAACTATAGGCATACCCACCGCAAATCTTGCCCTTTGGATGGAGCGCGCTTTACCAAAAACGGGTGTTTATGTTTCCCAAGCTACGGTCAACGGGCAAACCTTCGGGGCTGTTACAAATGTTGGTGTTAGACCGACCTTTACTTCCAATCAAGAAATGCCGCAGGTAGAGACACACCTGCTAAAATTCAGCGATGAGATTTACGGACAGGAAATTCAAGTAAACTTCATTCATCGTCTTCGTGATGAACAACGCTTCCCCAATGTGCAAGCCTTGATCGAGCAAATCACGCAAGATGTCTCCCTTGCCAAGAGTTATTTATCTGCATTAGACTCTTGATAATTTATTCCCTGCAATCAAATAAGATATCCATCCTGATGGAGGTTTTCAGCCATGAGACAGTATCTGGACATGCTGCAGCATATTCTCAACCAGGGGCAAGCAAAGGATGATCGGACCGGCACAGGTACACTCTCCGTCTTTGGATATCAAACCCGCTTCAATTTACAGGAAGGTTTCCCAGTTCTAACAACCAAAAAATTACATCTCAAATCAATCATTTATGAACTGCTGTGGATGCTGAATGGTGAGAGTAATATCGCCTCTCTACAGGAGCAAGGTGTTCGTATTTGGAATGATTGGGCGGACGAAGATGGAGAGCTGGGTCCAATCTACGGCGTCCAGTGGCGCTCATGGACTGCAGGTTATGGAAAATCTGTCGACCAGATCTCCCAGGTCATCGAGGGCATCAAAGGTAATCCAACCTCGCGACGATTGATCGTCAGCGCCTGGAATGTAGGGGAAATCCAGGCCATGGCTTTACCTCCCTGTCACCTGCTCTTCCAGTTCTACGTAGCTGATGGGAAGCTCTCTTGCCAGCTATACCAGAGGTCAGCGGATGTGTTCCTGGGTGTCCCTTTCAACATCGCCTCATATTCATTATTGACCATGATGGTCGCCCAGGTTTGCAGCCTCGAACCCGGTGAATTTGTGCATACGTTCGGTGATCTTCATCTCTACAATGACCATATCGAGCAAGCCCAACTGCAGCTCTCCCGCCAGCCGTATCCATTACCCCGGATGAAGATCAACCCGGATGTGATGTCGATCTTCGATTTCCATTACGAAGATTTCGCTCTGGTCGATTACCAGGCACACCCCCATATAAAGGCCAAGGTGTCTGTGTGATTATCTCTCTGATCGTAGCGATGGATGAGAAGCGGGGAATAGGAATCGACGGAGGCTTGCCATGGCGCCTACCTGCGGATCTAAAGCAATTCAAATCCCTTACGATGGGTCACCATATAATCATGGGTCGCAAGACCTATGAGTCAATCGGTCGTCCTTTGCCCGGTAGGATCATGGTTGTGATCACCCGCAATCCAGCCTATCAGGCGGAAGGTTGCATGATCGCCCATTCACTTGAACAAGCAATCGAGAAAGCGCGGGAAAGTGAAGAGCATGAGGCGTTCGTTATTGGCGGTGGTGAGATTTTTACCGAGGCAATTGAACTGGCTGACCGGATATACCTGACCCTGGTGCATGCAAACTTTCCAGTGAACATTTACTTTCCTGAATATTCGCCTGAAGAGTGGGAAGAAGTCGAATCCGAATTTAATCCAGCCGATGAAAAGAACCAATACCCTTTTACTTTTAAAATACTGTCAAGAAATAACACCCTGGAAGACGTGAAATAATTAAATCACGGATAAATTTCATCCAGAGTTGATTATTCGAGCACCTGGTTGTGATTATCAGTGCCTGTTGACTGAAATTAACTGAAATTAACTGTCAAGACAAAGTAGAAATGTCCCCTTTTCTGCAAAGTAGAGATGTCCTGTT
>JBEQLH010000092.1:0-10160 GCA_040326075.1 Anaerolineales bacterium | reverse complement strand
TAACACATGCTGATATGTCCAATGATGCCTTTCCGTTCCTGACCATGCAGGAGATTGATATTGGTTACGCGCTGGTCAAAGCCTTGCGAGTAACCTACGTGGGAGAATTAGGTTGGGAACTTTATATCCCGACTGAGTTCTCCCTGCATGTTTTTGATGCGCTGGTCGAAGTGGGGAAGGAATTTGGACTGAGACATTTGGGGCTGCAAGCGCTCGATACCCTGCGCCTGGAGAAGGCTTACCGGGATTATGGCAACGATATTGACAATAAGGATTCCCCACTGGAGGTAGGCTTGAGTTACTTTGTGGATTTTGATAAGCCTGGTGGATTCATCGGGAAAGAGGCTCTTTTAAGTCGAAAAGAAGCCGGTCTCAAATATCGCCTGGTGCAATTCCTGTTGGAAGATGATAAACCGATGGTGTATTATGGCGAACCAATCTACCGCAACAACGATCGGGTGGGCTATATAATGTCGGGTGGTTACGGACATACTTTAGGGGCGTCGGTATGCGTCGGTCCGGTAGATAAAGGGGGAGAAATTGTGACAGCAGATTACATCCAGGACGGTAATTATGAGATTGAAGTTGCTGGAGTGCGTTATCCTGCAAAAGCTTCCCTCAGACCAATGTATGATCCGAAACTTGAACGGGTGCGGATCTGAAGGTTGTTTTAGGGTATATCGAACGTTGCCTGATCGGCAGCGATTTCTGTTGTGGAGAATAAGATGGTTGACATAAACCCAATTCGACCCAAATATCAATTGGAATTATTGAGCGCGGATGAGCTGAAGACCATCCAATCAGCCACTCTGCAGATTCTGGATACAGTTGGAGTGCGTTTCCCTTCAGAACGTGCGTTAAACATCTTCGCAGAGCACGGCGCTCAAGTCGATAGGCAAGATCAAATTGTCAGGTTGCCACCAGATCTAGTCCAGGACGCAATGAGTCACGCGCCGCGGGTATACAATCTGGAAGGGCGGAGCCAAGGTACAGGTTTGCTGCTCGACGGAACAAGCAGCTATTTTGGAACGGATGGCTGCGGAGTCGAGACATTGGATTTTAATACCAGGGAGCGGCGAGCATCCACGAAAGAAGATGTAGCCAGGATGGCCAGGGTCGCGGACGCTCTCTCGTCCATTGCATTCTATTGGCCGATGGTAAGCGCCCAGGATTTTGGTAAAACGGCCGCCCTGCATGAATTGGAAGCCAGTTTCATCAATACATCCAAGCATGTACAGACGGTAACGGCTACGAGCGAGCCTTTAGCCCGCTACGCAGTAAAAATGGCGGAAATTGTAGCCGGAAACAAGGAACGAATGCGTGAGTCACCACCCATGTCTGCCCTTATCTGCACGATCGCACCTTTAAGCCAGGATAAAGAAGCGACTGAAGCGGCAATGACCTTCGCTGATGCCGGTGTCCCGGTTGGATTTATGTCAATGCCGACCATCGGTTCCACATCTCCAGCCACATCCAGTGGGGCATTGGTCGTTGGAAATGCTGAGCTGGTCAGCGCGATGGTCTTGATGCAGCTGGTTGCGCCGGGTGCCCCGGTCTTTTACTCTCTCTGCGCTTCGGTAATGGACCCGCAGACTGCTGAATACCTGGTAAGCATACCTGAGAAGTACAAATGCAATACGGCAGGAGTTCAACTGGCTCATGATTGGGGCGTGCCTGTCCTGGCTGGTGCGTTCGCCATGGATAGTCCAGACCCGGGCACATGGCAGTTAGGGCGGGACAGCGTTTACACCGCGCTAATGGCAGCCCTGACAGGCGCTGATCTGGCTGAGGGCTTAGGTATGCTCAGAGCTTCGACCCTGCTGGTGCCGGAACAGATTATTTATGATGACGAGATTTACCACACGCATCGAGTCCTGGCGGAAGGGATCGATACCAGTCAGGAAAGCCTGGCTCTGGACGATATCGCAGCAGTCGGACCCGGGGGACACTTCTTAGCTCAGAAGCACACTCGCCAACATATCAGAGAGATATGGATCCCAGAATTGAGCCACCCGAGATTATCAGGGGATGCTCAACGCTCAGGCGATATCCACCAGCGCGCCAGGACAAAATTTGAGCGGATCCTGGCCGAGCACAATCCGGAACCTCTTGAGGGAACTGTCCGAACCGAACTGCGAGCTATTTTAGAGGCGGCGGAAAAAGAGTTATGAAAGTATAAAGAGGTTTTATTTTTACAGAATACCCCGTAGCTTGCTACGTGGGTTCCGAGCTTTAACAAAATCTGTACCCGTAGGGGCAAAATTCCGTAATACTCCGTCCGCTTGCGGCGGAGATAGGAATTTTGAAGATTTTGATAGTTTATTTGAAAAGCTGGATTGGTGATTGAATTGTTGAATTTATTTCAGCTAACCCACAGGAACAACAATGATCTCTACATCCTTCGTTGTATTGCCGTTCGTGGTTACAGGATTGACTGTGTCTGAAATGAAAAGCAGTTTCCCTGAATGAATCTGGATGAATCTATTGGTTATTTGACAGCCAGGATAGTAAAAACTAAAATATTGACGATCAATAGAACTGTTAGGAGAAGCGCGAATCTCTTAACGATAATGTGGTGCATTTATATTATCTCCTGATTTTGACCATACCAAAACGGATAAATGTGTGCTTATTAATTAATAGCCTTCATCAAGATGTAATATAAAGATTCAAATCAGAAATATCCCAACCGCGATCAATGCTCCGATCAGAAATAGTACTGGATAAAGCCAGATCATTGGCTTGTCGATGCGGTGAGCTAATTCTTCACGTCCATCAGATTCCATGCGCTTCAAATAAACATTGTAAATAACCACGATCACGCTGACCACAAAGGCGCCGATCAATAATGCATCCATGAAAGTCAAATAGCCAAGCCGGGGTAAATTATCGGAGACGGTGAAGTTGAAAGCCACGAAAGTCAATAAGGTGGCGCTGGAAACCTCGACCCGTCTTCCGAAATCCTTCAGGAAGAAAGTAAACCAGGATACGATTATGACCAGGATGATGGGAAGAATAATGCGAAATATATAAAATTCCAGATGACGCCGGACGGTGAAATATAGCCAATATGAAGCGTTATCGTCCTCGCTGGTAATTTCTGTAGTTGTATCAACAATATACCATTCCTCCTCGCCAAGTTGATCGCCAACCCCACTAAGTTCTTCAGGATCTTGGAAATTAAAGTAATCTTGAGTGAGAAGAGAATCGATACGGATAAACAGCAGCTGCTCATCGAATGGAAATTTTGTGAAATCAAATAAAGGTGCTTGTAAGTCAGTGGTGAAATGCTCAAAGAAGATCACCCTGCCATCAGCCCAAACAACTGCATTCCGGTTTTGGATCCAACGGTTACCCTGCTGGTTGTTGATCGTGAATTCAGGAATCAGGATTTCATTTTCATCGGCAAATTTAAGAAAACTGTCCCCGGAGTAAGTCACAAATTTGCACTGGCAATCTTCTGGGTTGAACGCCAGGGCAGGGTCCTGCCAATCCATCCGAATCTCCGCCACAGCGTTAAATTTCTCGTTGAGCTGGTCAATACCTGTGATTTGAACCAATTTCGAACCAATGCTCACTTCAATGGGTTCCTGAATGATAGGCAATCCCTCAGGTTTGGCCTTCCCAGAAAGCACCTCGGGTGCGTTTGTACCAACCAGGAGCCGGTAAGAACCAGTGGTGGTATCTTCCTGACCGGCGATGTTACCAACACTAAGGGTGAGGTTCTTCACATTGTTCTCAATTTTTAACTGGCTGTTCGTAGATAGCAGTTCGTTGGACAGGTTGCTTCCCCGTAAGGGTTTTCCATTGAAATTCTCTATAACCAATGCTGGTTTAAGATCACCTGAAGTTGCTTCAACATAGGCGTAAAGAGTTTCGCCTGCGCTCAAAGGTCTCAGAGTTAAAGTCTGCCTGGGTTCCTCTTCAGATATTATCCCGGTAACTTCCTGGATATCAATGCCGCCCCGGGAGATAGCTGGATCAAGTACAGCAATGCTATTTCCTGTTGGCCTGGCATTACCTTCTAGCACATTTGGTTCATTCAAACCTACAATCAATTCGTAGCTGCCGAACGAATCTGTACCGGGAGCACTTGTGACTAACAATACATAATCGCCATCTGTTGGGATGCGGGTATCAAACGCGGCATTAAAGCTTCCATTGAAATCATCATTCCAGGCGATAGAGATTTGATCGAAAATATTTGGTAGCATTACCAGCGGATCACCACCCTCGGCGATAACCTGGTTGATCTCTTTCGTAAACCGGTCAAAAATTTGTTGAAAGGTGTCATCCTCCTTGTACAACATCAAAAATGGATCCAGGTTTCCAGATGTGTTATCCATTCTCGCATAGAAATGTTGATCCTCCTTAAGGTTTAATAACCGGTAAACAGCGATTGTGCCTGGATCGATGATACCGCTAAGTTTCTGAACTTGGGGATCCGAATCATCTATTGTTTGTCCATGAGTAACCCGAATACCCCACAATAAGCTGAATGCCAAGATCATCATTAAACCAAGGTAACGAAAGTGAGGTACATGGTATTTTGTGGTTAGATTGTTCATTATCATTTATATTTCTAGTGATATCAATTTTCCGGTGCTGACTCTGTGTTAGGTTGCCATTCGCGGTGAAATTCTTCAATCGCCACCTCGATGGTCGGGTAGAAGTGGCGCCGGTCAATGGTTTCGAAAAGACCATAGCGTTCTATCTTGTCTTTAACTGGATCTTTCAGCTCGGCGTAAGCCATGCCCTGCGGGACCAGCAGGGCATAGAGCACCAACCCGGCTACCAGGTCACGCGGCATCCAGGCGAGCTGGTAATGACGGATTGCATGCAATCCGGGAACCCACTTCTCGATACGGTTAATTGGGGATGGTGGACTAATCTGCACAGAGTTAGTGCTCATTTACGCCAAACCAGGCCAGGCTCACAAACAGCTACTTCGACTCTTTCTTCTTCTTATCTTGTTTTACCTTCTTTTTCTTTTTTGCCTTCTTACCCTTCTTCTGGCCTGCCTTTTTTCCTTTCTTTGCCTTCGACTTCTTCGTTTTCTTCTTCTTGGTATCCTTGGCTTTCTTAGTCTTCCCTTTTTTCTTAGGTTTTTCAGCAGCAGGTGTTGGCTCTACTGTCACCTCAGGTTGAGAGCTCAATGGATCTTGCTCGGCAGCTTCTAATACCTGGTCCGGAAAGATCGCCAACCGGATCTCGCGGAACTTCCCTAGCCAATATTTGACCTGACCTGGGGTAAGCCCGGATTGCTGGCCAGCCTGTGCCTGGGTAGCTCCTTCATCAATGGCAAGTAATGCCAGAGCTCTCTGACCATGAAGATCGTTCCCGGATGAAATCATTCTAAAAGCAACTCTTTCTTGTGCGGATAGCAGCTTTCCATCCCAGTCAAGTTTTCCTACATTTTTTTGTTTTGACATGGCCGTACCTCCTGCGAAATATATATAAACCAAATTATACGCCAGGAGGTGTCACCCGAGGGCAACACTTCCTGGAATCTGGTAATAAAAGGAATGCAGATGGGCTCTACTCTTTGACCACCGATACCATAAAAGGCGGTATTTTAGGTGGTCCTGGAACTGATTCTTCAGGTTTGATATGCCCTATCTTAATGCCCAGCTGGGCAAACAAGGACGTGACAATTACATCTGCCAGATTGAAAAAACAGGATGGCAGGTATGCGATGGTTGCGATGCCTACTGTAGCCGACATTTAAGAACAGCAGCTCCTCCACATTCCCATTTTTCTCTTGAGATTTGGCGATTATCCTCGTATGAAGATCGCTGCTGTGTTATTCTTGAGCAACCAGAAACACTGTCTCATCGAACCAGAGCCTGTTTAGGATTTCATTTCTCACTTATTATTATCTGAGAATCCATGCCCAGGCTTCTTCGATCTGGTCCGGTTCGAAGTTCTTTTCCTTTGTCCTCCTGGTGAAGGGGTCCATGATCTTGACTATCCATTCCATCCATTTCTTATCGCTGACGAAGGCAGCTTTTTCAACCTGCCGGTACTGGTGGGTACCGAAGTGAAAATCGGCTTTAGCAGCCTCGAAGTCCTCGGCTTTAAAATCTTCCATCAATACGAGCAGGTTGAGGCTGCCGTGAGCAGCGATGGCTTCGTCTACAATTGGTACCAAGGTTTGATAATCTTCAGCCGTCACTTTACCGCTTATCTTGAAACCGATGCAAGTACCTGTGCTCTCGGGAAGTAATTCAATCATCGATCAATCTCCTAATGTCGCTACCATGATGGCTTTAATGGTGTGCATGCGGTTCTCAGCTTCATCGAAAACGATTGAAGCCTCGGATTCAAAGACCTCATCGGTCACTTCCATGCTATCGAGACCGAACTTCTCGTAGATATCGGCACCAATCTTGGTTTCGCGATTGTGGAAAGCCGGCAGGCAGTGCAAAAACTTGACTTCTGGGTTGCCGGACAATTCCATGGCTTCGGCATTAACCTGGTAGGGTTTGAGCAGTTTAACGCGCTCTTCCCACACCGAAGCCGGTTCGCCCATTGAAACCCACACGTCTGTATACAGGTAATCCACTCCATTGACGCCCTCGGCCACATCGTCCGTGATGGTCAACCGGGCGCCGGTCTGGGCTGCGATCTCACGGCACGTCCCGACCAAACTTTCCTCTGGCCAATTCTCCTTAGGGCCGCACAGACGTACGTCCATGCCCAGCTTGCAGCCGCCCACCATGAGCGAATTACCCATGTTATTGCGAGCATCACCCATGAATGTGTAGGCAATATCAGGCAGGTCTTTGTAGCTGTGCTCGGTCATGGTCAGCACATCGGCCAGGATCTGAGTCGGGTGGAACATGTCGGTCAGGCCATTCCATACTGGTACACCAGCGAATTCAGCCAGGGTTTCGACAGTTTCCTGGGTGAAGCCGCGGTACTCGATGCCGTCATATGTGCGCCCCAGTACCCGGGCGGTATCCTTCATGGTCTCTTTGTGACCAATCTGGGAGCCGCTTGGACCCAGGTAGGTAACATTGGCCCCCTGGTCGTATGCAGCCACTTCGAATGAAGTACGCGTGCGGGTTGATGACTTCTCGAAGATCAAAGCGATGTTCTTGCCCGTCAGGGTTGGCTGCTCGTAACCCCCATACTTGGCAGCTTTTAGATCTGCTGATAGTTTGAGCAGGAATTTGATCTCTCCTGTGCTGAAGTCCAGTAATTTTACAAAACTTCGGTTGCGTAAATTGAAAGCCATGCTTGCCTCCTTGGTGAGGATTAATAGTTTAACCTTTGATTACCATCCAATTCCTCTCTCCAGTTGTCGTTTCAAACCGCTTAAGGATAAACTGGCGGTACAAAATTAAATTCTGAAAAATCCGGGTGCTGGTAATCACCCGCCTCTTGCCGAGCTGGCAGCTGCAGCTTTTCAGGTGTCAGGTCCTCATAATGGACCTGGCTGAGCAGGTGCGAAATCACGTTCAGGCGGGCGTGGCGTTTGATGTTGGCGTCGACAACATACCATGGCGCGTGGGGTGTGCTGGTGTGCTCCAGCATCGCGTCGCGCGCTTTGGAGTAATCCACCCATCTTGAGCGTGCTTCCAGGTCCATGGGGCTCAGCTTCCAGCGCCGGCGGGGGTCGTGCAGACGCTGCTCGAAACGTTGCTCCTGTATTTCATCACGAATGTGCATCCAGTACTTAATCAGCGTCATCCCAGAGCGGACCAATGCCAGCTCAAAGCCGTTGACGGTCGCCATGAATTCGGTGTATTGTTCATCTGTGCAGAAGCCCATCACCCGCTCCACCCCAGCCCGGTTGTACCAGCTGCGGTCGAACAGGACCATCTCACCCGCCGAAGGCAGGTGGGGGATATAGCGCTGGAAATACCACTGTGACTTTTCTTTCTCAGTCGGGGTTGGTAAGGCAACGACCCGGGCAACGCGAGGGCTCAGGCGGTAGGTGATGCGTTTGATCACGCCACCTTTCCCAGCCGAATCGCGCCCCTCAAAAATCACAGCCACTTTTAAACCCTTTTGTTTAATCCACCCTTGCAGTTTGACCAGCTCCACCTCTAGCTTAGCAAGCTCGACTTCGTAATCTTTGCGTTTCATCTTCTTTGGCTTTTCATCTTTTTTAGCCATTTTTTTCTCCTATGTTACTCATACTTTTTCCGATTCTTGGATATCTGCAGCCTCGCTGAAATTCAGTCCCCTTGTTTCTTCAGATGGGGTTTCTCTACTGATTTTGGTTGACCAGGCCCGCAGTCCCAGAAACACTCCCAGAGCTGCGATCGGCAGAGCGATCCCCGCACCGTATTCGAATAAATCTTCGCTTCCCCCAACGAACACCGCGCCCATGAAGTTGACCGCCAGCACCACCACCGTGACACCGATCAGATTTGTTTCCAATTCTTCGGTACTGTCGATCTTAAGCCAGTTTGGAAACTTGATCTCGTGAACGAAGAGCTGGTAAAGGCCGATGGCGGTGATGTACAGTACTGTGCCCACCAGGAATAGATGTACATACTCCACCACCTCAAAGATTATCAGTCCTCGTTCCACATCTACGCTTTCATGGGTCAGGTTGGCAATGGCGCTTATGGAAAGTTCGATCAGTAATCGGATTAACCCAATACCCCCAAAGATAAAGAATACGGAGGCCGCGATGGCCAGCCCCACAACTGGCAATACGACCAGGTAGCGTGTCCCACTCAAAATGCGTGACATGAATATTCTCCCTAAAAACGTCTTTGCTATCCCTCAGATACCCGTCTCTGCAGCAACTCTTCCGGACTTGACTGCTTCCACCAGCAGCTGGTAATCGCGCTCGGTCTGGTCAGCGTAAATAAGCGCGAAATCGCCAATTGCTACTGAAAAGGCGTCGTTCTTTCCGATGTACCCATAAATTCCGGCCTCATCACCTGTTCTGGCATGAGCACGGGCCAGGCACCAGGCGCAAACACCGGCATAGGTTCTGAAATGGTCATAACCCATGGCGCCGACCTCAGCTGAGCCTTTCATATCTTTCAACTGGCGCCAGTAATAGTCTCGATCAGACAAATCACTGCTGTGCCATCCAAGAAAGATGTCACTCGTCGCCTGCATCAGGCGCTGCGCGGTCACCACCCGTTCCGCATGGTTCTGGTAATTGCGTGGGCTGAGATAGGGTTCCAGGACCGAAGCGCCAGCCTCCTTGAGCTGCAAGATAAGAGCATCGTCTTGATCGCGGCCTTCAAGCAGGGCGATTGAGACCCGGGTGCCAACGCTGCCGACGCCGCCCACTCGTAAGGCGCCCTCCACGACCTCATAGCGCATTAAAAGGAAACGCCGCTCGTCAGGCAGACTGTCCAGATATTGCGCCCAGGCGCTTTCAACAGCCTGCTCTGTCATCTGGCGCAGCTCTGCTTCACTCAAATCTAATTTATATCTTAATTCGCGCAAAGGTATCAGCAGGGGTGGGTCGCTGATGATGCGCCTCTTGCCGTTTTCCATCCTGGTGAGCTTTTCCATGGTCTGCTGGTGGGTCTTTGAACGCGCTTTGGTGATCAATTTTTTAGCACTTTTTTCACCTTGCTTGGAGGTTTTCTCAAAGACCGCCAGGACTGATTCCGCCTCGATATGGTAATACCATACATCCAGGGTTTGCATCTCGGAAAACTTGCCCATGGCAAAAGCATAGGTCTTGGCAACGTCCGCTGCCAGGGAGCGGCACTTCTTGTCACTGAAACCGTTCTCGCGACCAGCGACCACCGCACTGGCAGCCAGGCGCTTCAAGTCCCACTCCCATGGTCCGGGGTAGGCTTCGTCGAAATCATTGATGTCAAAAATCAATCGCCGCTCCGGGGAGGCGAACAATCCGAAATTTGAAAGGTGGGCATCTCCACATAATACGACTTCCATACCTGTGGTTGGTGAAGATGCAAGGTCCGCAGCCATCACGGCAGCTGAACCGCGCAGGAAGGCAAAGGGCGATTCGAGCATGCGCCCGTATTTGATAGGGACGAGTTCCTGCACCCGGGATACATCTTGAGCCTGGAGCAGGCTGATCGGATCTGGACGGTCAGCAGCCGGAGTCCATTTTCCATGACTGCTGCGAGGAGCTTGCGTCCGCAGTGCTTTGCCCGTATTTAATCGATCTGACCGGGAAACCTTGCGCGGTTCGGCTTTATTTTCTGACA
>JBEQLH010000093.1:3118-10160 GCA_040326075.1 Anaerolineales bacterium | reverse complement strand
GTCCATGCCTCTCTGTCAACTTCTCATGTGCTAAGGTCGGCCCGAAATCGTGATACTGGCTGTAGATCAAATCCAGAGCTTGCTGCTTGACCTCCGCTTTCAACCGGTTATTGCTTGGTTTGCCTCTTCGCTTGGACACCAATCCCTCCGCTCCCGATTGTCGATAGGCTCTTAATAACCGCTTGACATGTCTCACACTTATCTTCAGTATTCGCGCAGCCTCTGTCTGCTTCATCCTCTTTTCTTCTATTCGCTGTATTACTTCTAACCGCTTCATTTCCTTTGTGCTCATTTCTATTAGATCACTCACTTTGTCGCTTCCCTCGGGGTGGCTTAATTTTGTCGTTTCTTTCCACCTCCAGGGGACATTTTAACTTTGCACAAAGGGGACTCTACTACTTTGCGTTAGCATAACTGAAATTAACTTGACAAATCTACCCGATCGCATATAATCCATCCAAACCTAATAAACAAAGACTATGAAGAGGACGAGTAAGCGTTGGACCGGCGGCCAGAGAGCGGTAGAAAGGTGAAAATCCCGCCCGCACACCAACACTGAATGGACCTCAGAGTCGCAGGGTGAAATAGCGAAAGCCAAGTAACCTGAGCCGGAACTGCCACCGTTATCTGGGCAAAGGGTATAAACCTCCACCTGGTCGTACCCTGTTTGAGTGAGGCTGGCTTTTTTACCCCCGTCGCAGCACCGGCGGGGTTTTAGGTTAAATATCCAGCCAGCCTAAAAGGGGTGGCACCGCGGACCTCGCGTTCGTCCCCAGCCATGGGATGGGCGCGCTTTTTAATTCCCCGTCCCCCACCCCTGGCAGGTTTTTTGCCAGGGAGATCATCCATCCAAACCATATTTATTCGACGGAGGAACCAAAATGACCAACCAGACTCGCTACACACTCAACGAATCCGATCTACCCCGGACCTGGTACAACATCAATGCCGACATGCCTGTCCAGCCAGCCCCGGTACTGAATCCCCAGACCCTGGAACCAGTGACACCGGATTTCCTCAATGTGCTCTTCCCCATGGAACTCATCATGCAGGAAGTGAGCAGCGACCGCTATATCGATATACCGGAGGAGGTGCGCGATATTTACAAACTCTACCGACCGACACCCTTGATCAGGGCTCGTCGCTTAGAGAAAGCATTGGGGACTCCTGCCCATATATATTTCAAAAATGAATGTGTCTCACCGTCAGGAAGTCACAAACCCAACACCGCTATCCCCCAGGCTTTCTATAATAAGGCAGCTGGTACAAAAGCGCTCACCACAGAAACTGGGGCTGGACAGTGGGGCTCTGCTCTGGCTATGGCCTGTCAATTCTTCGATCTTGACCTGGAAGTTTACATGGTCAAAGTATCCTACGAACAAAAGCCATACCGGCGAATCCTGATGGAAACCTACGGCGCACAGGTCTTCGCCAGCCCGACTGACAAAACTCAATTCGGCCAATCGATCCTTGCCAATGATCCAGAGAGCGCAGGTTCATTGGGGATCGCCATCGCCGAGGCCGTTGAGGTGGCTGCCACCTCAGGAGGGGCAAAGAAATACGGCATTGGGTCAGTCCTGAATCATGTCCTTATGCACCAGACCGTGATAGGTGAAGAAGCATTGAAACAGATGGACCTGGCAGGTGAATATCCTGATGTGGTCATCGGCTGTGTGGGGGGAGGATCCAATTTCTCTGGAATCGCTTACCCATTCCTCAGGCAGAACTTACTGGATGGGCAAAACACCCGCCTTCTGGCTATTGAACCTTCCGCCTCACCGAGCTTGACCAAGGGTAAATATACATTCGACTATGGTGACTCTGCGAAAATGGCCCCTGTAGTGAAGATGTACACGCTGGGTCATGATTTCGTACCCGCACCTATTCATGCCGGTGGCTTGCGTTACCACGGTATGGCCCCCAGTCTGTGTGCCCTGTATAATGCTGAATATTTCGAAGCTATCGCGGTACATCAACTGGCAACATTTGAAGCCGCATTGACCTTCGCCCGGACGGAGGGCATCTTACCTGCTCCTGAATCGGCCCACGCCATTCGGGGTGCGATAGATGAAGCCCTGGATGCCAAAGAGAAAGGTGAAGAAAGAGTGATTTTATTCAACCTCTCAGGGCACGGGCATTTCGATCTGGGAGCATACGAAGCTTACCTCGGACAGCAGCTGCAGGATTATGCCTATCCAGCGGAGGCGATAAAGGCAGCCATGCAGACTTTACCGGAAGTCTCACTTCCTGGGTAATTTTGCATCCGGAATAGACTTTGTTTAAAGAGCCCCCAGAAAACCCTGGGGGCTCTTCAATAACCCTTGCTTTCCAATCTATATTGCACAGGTTATAGTAATTATTCAGGCTATAACAGTTATTACTTGGATATTTATGATAATATTAGTATAATATCTCAATCCAGCCTCATGAACTGAAAACCGGGGAATGAGGTCACATTTTGACCGAAAAATACAGGCAGATTTAGGAGGAATAATGCCAAACTATAAATATCTAATCATCGGTGGTGGAATGACCTCCGATGCTGCTGTTGCTGGGATCAGGAAGGTTGATCCTTCAGGATCTATCGGGTTGATCAGCGCCGAATCTCACCCGCCGTA
Organism: Anaerolineales bacterium; assembly: GCA_040326075.1. Lineage (GTDB taxonomy): Bacteria > Chloroflexota > Anaerolineae > Anaerolineales > UBA4823 > PFL25. Next base: position 7,542 of record JBEQLH010000093.1, on the reverse strand, counting down.
CAACCGCCCCCCACTCAGCAAAGGTCTCTGGAAAGGTAAATCACTCGAGTCTATTTATCGCCAGACTTCAACAGCCAATGCCCAAATCCATCTTGGCAGAATGGTTGCTTCGATCGATACTGGCAGCAAGCAAGTTACTGACGATCAGGGTCAGAAATACGGTTATCAAAAGCTGCTGCTGGCGACGGGTGCAGCTCCTCGCAAGCTGCCGTTCGGCAAAGATGAGATTATTTACTTCCGCACACTGGATGACTTCCAGCGTTTGCAAGAACTCAGCGAAAAAGGTGGCCGTTTTGCAGTAATTGGTGGTGGTTTTATTGGTTCAGAGCTGGCTTCTGCGCTGACTGATCACAAGCAAGAAGTGGTTATGCTCTTCCCTGAGAAAGGCATTGGTGCCTTGATCTTCCCACCTGATCTGGCGAGCTTTCTAAATGATTTTTACCGTCAGAAGGGTGTTGAGGTCCTGGCAGAAGAGCTGGTCAGCGATATTGAGCGTCATGATAATGAGTTGGCCCTCAAGCTGAAATCTGGTCGAGAGGTTATCGTCGACCATGTTGTAGCTGGGATAGGTATCCAACCGAATATATCCCTTGCTGAAAAAGCGGACATCGAAGTGAAGAATGGGATCTTGGTCGATAAATATATGCAAACGAATCAGGCGGATATCTACGCAGCAGGGGATGTTGCAAACTTTTATAATCCAATCTTGGATATGCGTCTGCGGGTCGAACATGAAGACAATGCCTTGACCAGCGGCCAGGTTGCTGGACGCAACATGGCTGGAGGTTCTGTCCCCTACGATCACCTGTCATCTTTCTATTCGGACCTGTTTGATCTGGGATACGAAGCTGTTGGAGAGTTGAATCCAAACCTGGAGACCTTCTCCGATTGGCAGGAGCCATTCCAAAAAGGTGTAGTGTATTACTTGAACGAAGGTCGTGTGCGGGGAGTTCTGCTGTGGAATGTCTGGGATCAGGTTGATCAGGCGCGTGAGTTGATCGCCGAGCCAGGACCTTTTTCTCCAGGTGATTTAATGGGTCGTCTCCCCAAATAGATAATTTCCCCTTAGCCATGTTTTATTAATATAACGCCCTCCACTGCGGTTTGGGGGGCGTTATAAATTTATGAGATTTTTCGAGTAAACATCGAGAGAAATTGATAATCACCATGGTGAACATCCAGATGGAAAAAACAGTATCTAGGATAGATCTAATTTAGTAAGAAATACCCAGGTCTATTCAATTACACCAGACAACGTATAGAATATATTATTCGTGAATACCAATCTTGGATTACCTGAACTCCGATCAGATCGAAGTCTATTTGGATGAACCATAGAAACGACTGACTGTTATGCACATGCAAAGTGAGGTCGAAGATCGATCCATTCTAAATTCACAGGATTTATCGATTAGCTGCGCTCAAATGAAAATTGTTTGCAAGTGACCTCCCAGATGTCTTACTGAAATGAAACCTTGGAACTATGTGAACATGAAAACAAATTCTTCCCCCTGGCAAACCTCTATTCCGCGCAGATATTTCTTATTCGTAGTGTTCAGCAACCTGTTGCTCACGACGTTGTTGGGGGGTTGCAGTGCACCTGGAAATATCGAACCAACACTCTCCCCCCAATTAACAGTGCAGACATCACCAATCCCAACCATACACCTCGCCAAGCCGACAGTCACCCATCAAGCAGGATTATCCGCTAACCAGGTGGCTACCCTCAGCAGCCTGAAACTAGTCGATGACTACCCACTCTATACGATGCACTATTCTGGTTCTTACAATCAAACCAATATTTCTCCAGCGAGTTTCGGGAGATATGTTCTCAGTGGTTCCCCAATTTGGAAGGGAAACGATGTCTGGGGTTGCTCATTGTTCGCTTCATTTGGAGATACTCAAAACATATTGTTTGGACGCAATTTCGATTGGGAATACAGTCCCGCAGTTTTACTATTTACCGACCCCCCCGACGGATTTGCTTCGGTCTCAATGGTCGATATCGCCTACCTGGGTTTTGATGAAGGTCAGGTCAAATCATTGACTGAATTAACTTTAGAAGAACGCCAGGCGCTCCTGACTGCGCCCGATTGGCCCTTTGATGGGATGAATGAAAAAGGATTGGCGATCGGAATGGCCGCTGTCCCACCAGGGCAAATGCCATATGACTCTGACAAAAATACGATCGGGTCATTGGGGGTGATGCGCGAGATTCTGGACACAGCTGGTAATATTGACCAGGCAGTTGCTGTTTTGGAGAATTACAATCTCGATTTTCAGGGTGGACCAGCGCTTCATTACCTGATAGCAGATTCAACAGGTCGGGCAATCCTGGTAGAATTCTATCAAGGCCAAATGAAACTGATCCCCAACGATTCTCCCTGGCACCAGGCGACCAATTATTTGCGCAGTGCTGTGGAAGAAACTCAGGGGCAATGCAATCGCTACGATAAAATTACACATGAGATGGAAAACGTTGATGGAAAATTGTCTGCCACAGATGGATTAGACCTGTTATCAGGCGTCGCTCAACCTGGTACACAATGGTCAATCCTTTACCACATGAGCAGTGGTGAGATTGATGTGGTCATAGGCAGACAGTTTGACAATCCATACAGATTTGACCTCAACCCATAACTCGGAGACCATATGATCGATTTCACACCAGTGCGCGAAAAGCAAACCACCTTCAATGATCTGGCTGCTGGAGTTTCCCCAATTGATCTACGGGAGTTGACGATCGAGATGGTTGATAATCAACTTAACCTTATCGCTGATTGCACGGACGCTGATGTGATCTTCGTCCCCGATGATCCTCAAGCGGATGATCCTTTCGCACAAGACCTGGAAGATGTCGATTTAGCCTGGACGCTGGGGCATGTGATTGTTCATGTCACGGCCTCATCAGAGGAGGCAGCTGCAATCGCAGCAGAGCTGGCCCGAGGGGTAAAATACCATGGACGTTCGCGTTCCGAAACACCCTGGCAAACTGTGCATACAATCGAACAATGCCGGGAACGCCTTGAAGAAAGCCTGCAGATGCGATTAGCCAGCCTGGAGATGTGGCCCATTGAACCGAATTTGGATAATTACTACAAATCCAGACCGGGAGCTCCTCAGATGAACGCCGTATCCCGCTTTCTGTATGGCTTAATGCACGACGACGATCATCTTGAGCAGATAACCGAAATTGCTCAGCAAGCCAAATTGGCGTAATCTCGACTCATTCCCTAGCTTGACATTCAAGCCGGATATTGTCGTCCAATCCGGTCCAAAATGAAAACCTCCGAAGCAAAAATCATCGGTCAAAACCTGGCTAACCTGGTCACGACAGGTGAAATTGAAGCAGCTTATACCTTACTGATTCCAATCCTATCCCAACGGACATCGTTTTCAGCCCTGGATCAGATTGGATGCTCACTGGGGGGATGCCCATTAAGCCCTGTGAACAATTTACTTGAGAGACTGGCAGCTGATAAGACCATGGGAGGTTGGGTGGTTATTGGCAGTGCATTGGGGTCACAGCTGGATCGTGATTTTGAGGGTGCTTTTGATCGCTGCCGAGGTTATATCATCACTGCTGACACCTGGTACGGTGCGGATATCCAGGGAGAACGAGTGCCCGGTCCCGCACTCGTATTTAACGTTCAGCTTGCACTCGAGAGGCTCACCACCTGGCGGGATGATCCCAACCGTTGGGTACGCCGAACGGTTGGTGTCAGTGTGCATTACTGGGCGAAGAAATCAAGTGGCAGAGACGAGTACACAGCTTCTGCCAGGGAATTACTTTTATTCTTATCCCCCATGTTCACCGAGTGGGAGATGGATGCTGCAAAAGGGGTTGGATGGGGGTTGAAAACCCTGGGTAAGTACTACCCTGATCTCGTCACCCCCTGGCTGGTTGAGCAGATCTCCGACCCCCAACATCATTATCGCGCCCTGATGCTGCGTAAAGCAATGACTTACCTGCCTGATGACCAGAAAGATGAAATATTGAGCCGGGTTTCATGAAACTTGAATACCAGGAATACAAACCCAAGAAGATCGTTAATGTCCACCGCCATGTCGACGGACCCTGGTTTTGGGGAAAGTACACAGCTCATCCTTATGTTGGTTGCCGTAGCGGCTGCGAATTCTGCTACACTCGCGGTAGCCGCTACATCGGACGGCGTGATCCTGACACATTTGATACACTGATCCAGGTTAAGATAAACGCGATTGATCTGCTCCGGGAGCAACTCCCCCATCTGGATGTAGATGTGATTTCTGTTGGAGACTGGCAGCAGCCAGCAGAAGACACCTATCGCCTTTCGCGCGGCATGCTGGAGATTGTCCACCAAAATGGCTTCCCCTTATTCGTCGTTGAACGCTCTCCGCTGTTGGTGCGCGATCTCGATCTGCTGGTTGAAATCAATAACCAG
>JBEQLH010000093.1:0-3018 GCA_040326075.1 Anaerolineales bacterium | reverse complement strand
TGCGATCGACACGGGCTCCTGGATCGCATGCCGCGCTACATCGCTCCTGGTCCTCTGGCAGTTAACAAGCGTATCTCGGAACTTCTATTCTTACGCACCTACGATCTGGAGTTAGAAGGGGGAAGTCAATACCAGATCTGGGCTTATCGCAAAGCTGCCTGGACAGTAGATGAACACCCCCAAAACATCGCCGATATTTTCCGGGAACATGGTGAAGCAGGATTGCAAAAATTACCCGGCATTGGGAAAAGCCTCTCTGCACAGATCGCTAAGTGGCTCGCAGAATAGTCCATTTTGCTGCAATTTATTGAGTTACAATTGGGATCTTAACCCAGAATCAATCAACGCTATCATTTCGAACTGGGATGATCCTTGAATATTTTTTGTCCAACCATGGTTCTTCTATGGAGGAGAATCGTTATCTGGTTCTGTCCATCCCTTTTAATCTATCCTGAAACGTCCCCCTGAGATTCGCTTAATCACATCATCAACTTTAATGAGGAGTTTTTTATGGAAGCAGATTCAAACGTCATTCAGACCAAAGGTTTGAGTAAATCTTATGAGGAGATCCATGCCCTTAAGGAATTAGATCTCAATGTACCGAAAAACTCGATCTTCGGCTTTCTTGGTCCAAATGGTGCAGGAAAAACAACGACCATGAAACTGTTATTAGGATTGACACGTGCCAGTGCTGGCGGTGGAACTGTCTTCGGATTAGATATTGTACAAGACAGTGTTGAGATCCGCTCTCGGGTTGGTTATCTCCCCCAAGACCCGCGTTTTTACGAGCACCTGACTGCCCGTGAAACCCTGGATTTCACCATTCGCTTTTATTTCAAAGGACCGGAAGCAGAGATCAAGCAGCGGGTTGAAGAAACCCTGGAACTGGTTGACCTGGGGGAAAAATCCGACCGGCCGATCAAGAGCTTCTCCGGCGGGGAACGGCAGCGGCTTGGCATCGCCCAGGCACAGGTCAACTATCCAGACCTTCTGATCCTGGATGAACCGGCGGCTTCGCTCGATCCTCTCGGGCGTAAAGACGTCATGGAAATTATGCGCCGGCTGCAAAAATACACCACGGTCTTTTATTCCACCCACATCCTCGATGATGTCCAGCAAGTCAGCGATACGGTAGCCATCCTGAACAAGGGTGAGCTGGTCGCGGATGGTCCGATCGAAACCCTGTTGGCAGGAAGTGGAGGAACTGTTTATGTAGTCAAAATCAAAGGCGATCCAGAGGTCGCCAGGTCTGCGTTGAATGATCAAGATTGGATTACTAATATCCAGGTGACCGAGCAACCTGACAGCATAAACTTCATTGTTAGCGTTACTGATGAGGTGGCGGCGGAAGATAAACTACTGCGGTTGTTGCTGGCCGATGAAACGACCATCGTTACTGAATTTGGGCGTAAGAAATATGAACTAGAAGAGATATTCTTCAACATCGTAGAAGGAGGCGACCATGTCCGGCAATAGCGCTTTTATCCCAGTACAGGAGCGTGGCTGGCGGGGTGGATTAAACAATATGCTGCGCGGTGAGTTCGGAAAATGGTGGGGCTCCAATTTGTGGTGGATCCAGAGCCTGATCTGGATCGGCGTGATTAATGGTGTCCTGGCTGGTATCCTATGGGGCGGCGAAGCTGCAACCATTGAAGAAGGCGTGGCTTTATATTGTGTCTTCTCCGGTTTATTCCCCACTATTGCCATCATCATCATCATGCAGGAGGTCGTGGTGGGAGAGAAAGACATGGGCACCGCGGCCTGGATTCTATCTAAGCCCGTCTCGCGCCAGGCATTCATCCTTTCAAAATGGATCGCCAACGCGGTCGGTGTCCTGGTCACCATGCTCCTCCTGCCGGGCATCATCGCCTACCTGATGTTCTATTTGCGATTCAACACCTGGGTGAATCCACTAGATTTCATCACTGGATGGGGAATACTGCTGGTTTATCTTCTGTATTTCCTGACGCTTACACTGATGCTGGGGACATTCTTCAATCACCGTGGGCCGGTAATCGGCATTTCCCTGGCGCTTGCTTTTGGTCAGCAAATGGTCTTCGGTCTGCTTCCAGCTTTGACCTTCATCCTCCCCTGGGTGCTCGCTGTCCCGGCTGGTTTTTTCGATCCCTCTATTGCAGCCTCATTAATGTTGGGTCAAGAACCTTTCTCGATGATCCCGTTTTACATCACCTTTATTTCCATTTTCGTGTTCCTGGCTCTCAGTTTGTGGAGATTTGAAAAAGAAGAGTTCTAATAACATCTGGTTGGCAAATCTTGAGTCCAGAAAACCCTGATTGGTTCCGAACAGTTTTTTGATTCAAACACTATTCTAATAATCAAACTTTTTAATCTGTCGTAATCCACACCAAGAATCAGAACCATTTACCAAAATGGTGACATGACCTTGACTAGGAAAACTTGATTATAGGAGATTTATTTATGAGCACGTTAATTGCAATCACTTACGATACCGCTGACAAGGCCAATCAGGCTTTGGAGAAGCTGGGCGAGCTGCAGAAAATGCAGCTGGTCACCCTGGAAGACGCTGCCGTTGCAGTAAAGGATAAGAAGGGTAAGGTCAAGGTCACCCAAACTCTCGAGAAAATGCAGACCGGCAGTGCCGCTCTCTTCGGCGGCTTCTGGGGTCTGTTGATCGGTTTGCTGTTCCTGGCCCCCATTTTCTGGGGACTATTTGGCGCCTTGATGGGAGCCCTCTTCAGCAAGGGTGCAGACCTGGGCATCGACAACAAGTTCATCAAGGATGTTGGTGATTCTTTAGACCCTGGGCAGTCAGCTCTGTTTATCCTGGTTGTGGAAGCGACCGGCGACAAAGTACTACCCGAGATGGCCAAGTTCGGCGGCACCGTCTACCAGACCTCCCTCTCCAACGAGGATGAAGCAACGCTCAAGCAAGCGCTGGAGCACGAAGATATCAGCAAGGCTGCACAAGCATCCCTGGATGAGGAACTGAAATAACGAAGTTTACCAATCATATTTATAAGTGCGCAGAGAGTAATC
>JBEQLH010000091.1:0-10165 GCA_040326075.1 Anaerolineales bacterium | reverse complement strand
TTTGGTCGGATTAAGAAGCACAGATGCTACCGCAGCTCACCTCTTATTCTAACCTATAAAGTTGCACTTGTGAGTTGAATCTACGTTCTTTTGATGGGTGTTTTTGGGGGTTTAGTATGCCAACCTTTAATCCCAAGTCTTTTTGTACAATCTGGACAGCCGAGAGTAAATCAGAATCATTGGTTACAATTGTCGCTAATTGATATTTTCCTTGATATCCATCGTTGAGCAAATTTACAGCCAAATTTACATCTGAACCCTTTTCCTCTGTTTTTATCACTTCCACATACTTCGTTTGACCGGGTGGGGGATTGGCAAGACGCATCCATTTTGGATGTTCTGAGTAATGCCCATATATGATCTCAAAATCAGGAAGAGTTTCTAAGGCACGAAGATATATTTGCTGGCGAAGATGTTTTTAAGGATCGCGTTTACGGGAGAGGACTTTAGCCGTGAAGTATTTTATCCCAACAATTTGGTTATTTGGGAGTAGAAGTTCACACATCCGGTGAATGTTGAGCCAGTTGTGGGGAGTGTCTTTGACAGACCCGTAATATAAATTGAACCCATCCACATAGACGATGGTTTTCATGACCTACCATCTGTTAAAAAAGCAGAGGCGGTTTTACCCGCCTCGCACCCCGTCTCGAAAGATCGGGGGGAATGTAAATTTATTATAGCAGAAATCCTGGATGATTTCAATTGATTTTCGTACATTATCTTCACCACATGGAGAATACCATGATTATCCTTGCTGTGGATTTTCCTATCTTTGCCTTGAATGTATAGTTTTGTCTTTTCATTATTGCTGGTCTCGCCATGACTACATAGCTTTGTCATTGGTTATGTCATCAATCAAGTCTATCCTTCTTCTGCATAAGTCAGTGATTCCCGCAACTACCAAGTCAAGGTTATTTTCAACATCAGCATTCTTAAATCTAACAACCTGACATTCCGATTCCTGTAGAATCTTTTCCCTCTCCTGGTCGTATTCTTCTTGCACATCATGCACAGGACCATCAATCTCGATCACCAGTTTCACCCTTGGACAATAGAAATCGACAAGGAAACACTGATTAATATGCTGACCCCGGAATTTTTGCCCATCTAACTGTCTTTTACGCAATCGAGCCCATAACAAGGCTTCGGCGTTTGTCGGTTCTTTCCGCATCTGCCGGGCACGCTCTATCAATCCCTCTCGCGCTTTCCGTGAAACTCTTTCCTCGTTCATCCAAACGCTCGCAACCAACCCCTTCCCACTGCTGCGCAGTCATCCTTCCCCTTTCAAGGGGAAGGGCCGGGGATGGGGTTACGCCTTCACCTCCGCAACCAGTCCCTGTTAAGTACGCATTGCCGCATGGTATCACGATTTGAAGGCTCGGGCTTTGGCCCAGGTTAAAGACAGCGGGTTTCGAGTATAATCCTCCTACTATGAATACAAATTACCAGGAGGTATTCAAATGAATTTTGCCAGTGTGCTGCAAGGATTTGTAGCCGTCTTATGGGTAATTGTGATCGGGCTGCTCGTCCTGACTGTCGTGCGCGCTTCGCGAGGCTATAAGGTCAGGGCTCTTTCGATATCAATTGTTGTCGCCACCATTTTAGCCGTTGTATTAACCTCCGTTAGCGCTGGATTGGTCTTCATTAAGCCAGAAGATCGGGGGGTCGTCATCTCCGCCATCGCCGACGAAGGTTATCGTCAGGAACCGCTCCAACCGGGATTGAACTGGATCATCCCATATTTCGAATCCGTCATTGTCTACCCGATCTCCCAAAAGAATTACACCATGTCCATCGCGCCGAGCGAAGGTCAGATTCAAGGAGATGACTCGGTGGCTGCCCGTACCTCGGACGGTCAGGAAATCTTCTTGGACGCTTCGGTAATCTATGCCATCGAACCTGATCAGGTGATCAAGGTGCACATCGATTGGCAGGATCGCTACACAGATGAGCTGGTGCGGCCTCTGGCGCGGGGTGTGGTCCGCGATGCAGTATCCCAATTTGGCGTGGAGGAGGTGGTCAGCACCAAGCGCTTTGAACTGCAAAAGTTTATCACTGAGAATTTGTCCGCCATGCTGGCCGACAATGGACTAAAACTGACCGATTTTGTTCTGCGCAACATCCAATTCTCTCAAGAATATGCCGCTTCGGTTGAGCAGAAACAAATCGCCGAACAGCAAGCCCAGCAAGCCAAGTTAATCGTCGAACAAAAGCGTCAGGAGGCCGACCAGGTCCGGGAGGTTGCCAAAGGGCAAAAAGATGCCTCCATCACCATCGCCGAAGGCAGCGCAGAGGCGCGCCTGATCGAAGCCGACGCCGAGGCGAAAGCTCTGCTCTTGGTGGCAGGGGCGCTGCGGGATAATACCGAGCTGCTGACCTACACCTACATCACCAAGATCGCCCCGGGTGTCCAGGTGATGCTCCTGCCGAGCGACAACCAGTTCCTGTTCCCATTACCAACCCTGGAGCCAGGATCAAATCTATTGCCCAGCTTGCCCACTCCCATACCAACGCCTGTACCGACTCCGGTTCCCACCCCAGAGGCCTCTCCCTAAATGATGCCTGAAGCATCGCCATCAGGACGCCAGATTCGTCTGACCAGCCTGTCTAGTTGTGCTGGTTGAGCTTCGAAAATAAACGCGGAAACGCTGGCGCAGGTGCTGCGCCCGTTGGAGGGTATTTTCGAGGCTGCTGATTACCCCGACCTTATCGTAGGTCTTGGGGAACCGGATGACGCGGCTGTTTGGCGCCTGGATGATGATCGCGCCCTGGTGGTGACCACTGATTTCTTCACCCCGGTGGTCGACGATCCCTATGACTATGGCGCCATCGCAGCTGCCAACAGCTTATCCGATATCTATGCCATGGGGGGTAAGCCCTTCCTGGCATTAAATGTGGCTGCCTTGCCGCCAGATTTACCGCCCGAAATATCGGCTGAGATCCTGCGTGGGGGAGCAGAAAAAGCTCGCCAGGCTGGGGTGGTCATCGCTGGCGGGCACACCGTCCAGGATAAGGAACCTAAATATGGACTGATCGCGATCGGGTTTATCGATCCAGCCAGGATGATCACCAAAGGCGGCGCGCAAATAGGCGATAAACTCGTCCTGAGCAAGCCGCTTGGTTTCGGTGTAACCACAACCGCCTTAAAGCGCGGCCAGGCGGACCCGAATGATGTATCTGAAGCAGTAGGATGGATGCAGCAGCTCAACGAAACAGCCGCCAAACTGGCTTTGGAATTCGATATATGCGGTGGGACCGACATAACTGGCTTCAGCCTGCTAGGGCATGCTTACGAGATAGCGCTGGCCGCAGGGGTCGGGTTACGCTTCTCGTTTGGGAAAATCCCATTTATCAGCGGCGCAAGTCGATATGCAGAGAAATGGATGTTCCCTACAGGCTCTATTGACAACCGGGCGTATTTTGGCTCCCATGTGAGATTTTCCCCGCAAATCGATGAGCCTTCACAGATGCTGTTATTTGACGCCCAGACCAGCGGTGGGCTCTTGCTGTCCGTAGCGCCCGAGAAACTTCAATCCTTGCAGCAGCGGGCAAATGAAGTGGACCAGGTTCTGTGGGAGGTCGGAGAGGTAATTGCAGGTGATGCGATCGAGGTTATCAATTGAGGAAGGTCTAAATCCAGCTCTCATATCAAAATAAATTCCCTGAAGATTACACCGCAGTTTATCCACATCCAGATCAATGTCCCTACAAATCGACAACAACCTGACCTTCAACTCTCACCGGTCCCCGGTTGCAGGCAGACGCGGCATGGTAGCCACCTCCCAACCTCTAGCGGTCGCGGCGGGATTGGAGATTCTGGCCCAGGGCGGCAACGCAGCCGATGCTGCCGTAGCGACAGCTGCCGCGCTGAACGTCACTGAACCCACATCGACTGGTATTGGAGGCGATTGCTTTGCACTTTATTTCAATGCTGCCGATCGCAAGGTAAGCGCCCTGAACGGATCTGGGCGGGCACCAGCTTCCCTTTCTCTAGAACGTTTGCGTGATGAAGGGTTTGACCAGGAAATGCCTCCATTTCACCCCTACACCATCACAGTACCCGGCGCCTGCGCTGGGTGGTGTGATCTGGTGGAGGCGTTCGGCCGTCTCGAAATGTCCCAGGTTCTGGCTCCCGCCATCCGGCTGGCAGAGGATGGCTTCCCGGTGGCACCGATCACGGCCTATTTCTGGTCCCGGGGAGCCGAGCGCCAATTGCGCAGCGCCCCAGGGGGAACAGAGCTGACCATCAATGGACGCGCGCCAAAGGCCGGTGAAATATTCAGCAATCCAGGTTTAGCACGCACTTTACGCGCAGTCGCACGAGGTGGCAAAAAAACCTTTTACCAGGGAGAGATAGCTGAAGCCATCGTGGATATCGTCGACCAGGCGGGCGGCTGCCTGAGTCCAGCGGATTTGGCCGCACACTACAGCACCTGGGAGACTCCCATCAGTACGATCTACCGGGGTTTGCGGATTTGGGAATGCCCACCCAATGGGCAGGGATTGGCAGCTTTACTTGGATTAAACATACTGGAAGGCTTCAACCTCTCCGAATTCTCGCCCCAATCTTCACCACGCCTGCACCTGGAGATCGAAGCCATGCGCCTGGCTTTTGCCGACAGCAGCTGGTTTGTGGCCGATCCGGCATTCAATCCGGTACCCCTGGATGAGTTGCTCTCTAAAGATTACGCTGCTGAGCGCCGTCAATTGATCGATCCATCCCGGGCAACCCTTGACCAACAGCATGGTACACCAACATCCGCATCGGATACGGCGTATCTCAGCGTGGTGGATGGAAATGGCAATGCCTGTTCATTCATCAACAGCAACTATATGGGTTTTGGCACTGGCATCGTTCCACCTGGATGGGGTTTCTCCCTGCAGAATCGGGGGCACAATTTCTCCCTGGATGCGGACCATCCCAATGCGCTTGCCCCAGGTAAACGCCCGTACCATACGATCATCCCCGCCATTGCTACCCACCCAAGCTCAAATGGAAGTGATGATCTATTCGCCAGCTTTGGTGTGATGGGTGGCTTCATGCAGCCCCAGGGACACCTGCAGGTGGTAGTTTCTATGGTTGATGATGGTCTTGATCCCCAAAAGGCGCTCGATCAGCCACGATTTTGTATCAGCAGCGGGGAATCAGGTGGCGGTGTCGCCCTGGAAGAAGGCATCGGCTCTGAAGTGATCGCCGAACTGGCGGACATGGGACACGATGTTGAGCAAGTCAGCGGTCACGGAAGGGCCCTCTTTGGGCGAGGTCAGATCATCCTTCGTGAAGCTGAGAGTGGTGTATTATGGGGCGGCAGTGATCCACGCGCGGATGGCTGCGCGATGAGCTTGTGAGCAATGCGCTATGCGAATCCCGCGTGATATAATCTCGCAGGTTAAATTTGAAGGTCAATTCCACCTTTGAATACAAATCTTGAATATCAATAACGAAAGGAGAGCTGACTATGTTAATCAGCAAAGAATTAGAAGCTGGGATGAACGAACAGATTGGAAGCGAGTTCGGAGCCAGCCTGCAATACGTCAACATCGCCACTTATTTTGACGCCGATAGCCTTCCTCAACTGGCTGCTTTCTTCTACCGCCAGGCAGATGAAGAGAAGATGCATGCCATGAAGTTTGCTCATTATATCGTTGAAGCTGGTGGTCAGGTGCGCATCCCTGATGTCGAGGGTCCCAAGTATGATTTTGCCTCTGCCAAAGAAGCTGCCCAAGCAGCCTTTGATTGGGAGATGGAGGTCACCAGACAGATCAACGCCTTGATGGACCTGGCAATCAAGCTAAATGATCACATCGCTCAAGAATTCTTACGGTGGTTTGTGAGTGAACAGCTGGAAGAAGTCTCAACCATGGACACCCTGCTCACAGTCATAGACCGGGCGGGTGAGAATTTGCTCTGGGTGGAGGATTTCCTGGCCCGCAACCCAATTGTGCCCGAGAGTCACGGTCAAGAAGCTTAGTGAAATTGTTCGGAATTTGGATGCGTGCACTTCTGACCATCCTAGATCAATCAAAAAAGGCATCTCAGGCTTGAGATGCCTTTGATCTTCTATACCTTATTAATCGACAGCCTGTCAGGGAGCCGACTCAACTCGTACGTCAGGGAAGAATTGGCGGACAGTTCCTTCGACCCAACCATGCAATGTACTCGGCAATAATGGGCAGCCCAGGCATGCTCCACCGAGTTTAACTTTTACCACTTCGCCGTCAAAATCAACCATTTCTACTGAACCCCCGTGATATTGTTCGATATATGCACTCAGCCGATCGATGAGAGCCTGCATCTGCTCTTCGACTGTAGCTTCTGGTACATTGTTGTTGGCAACCATCGCTTATTTTGCCTCCTGGCGAACCCCATTCCGTAAGCCATTTTCCAACAATTGTAACACCTGTGGATGACTACTCTGCAGCCGTTCCGCCACAACATTCGCCAGCCGATCGACGAATTGATTACCTGTTTCCGGGTGCTGCGTGCACAATGTTTGCAGATCAACCCCACGTACCCGGAGCAGCTCTGTATATTCGGAGCAAATCGCGGCCGAAGTGTAACCTCGCCTGCCTATTACAGCTGACCAGCCGATCATCCCGCCAGGTTTAATGCGAGCGATGACGATATCCTGATCGTCCTCGGGTTTGTAATGAATAGCAACTTCACCAGAGATCACCAGGTAAAAATAAACCGCTGGTTCACCCTGTTCGAAGAGTACAGTACCTGCGTGGCAATCGCTTGGTACAAATAACGGGCGCAGTAAATCCATCTGGTTTTCGGAAAACCCGTCGAATAAAGAGAATTGGTTGAGGACATCTCTGGACATATTATCCACCATTTTGCTCTTACAATGTATCCTTTCAGGGATTAATCTCCAAGTGGCAAATATCCTCAAACTAAAGACAAATATCACCTGCAGAGGGACATTCGTCCTCAAGAATTTGTTAACAATTACATAATCAGAAAACCAGGTATTAAGAAATTTTCACGAGTCATACTCGATCAAAAACCCCCGTCCTCTACTTACAAAGAGGACGGGGGAGTATATTTAGTCGTGATTAAGGATCGTTATCCCTCAGTTTCTACGGATTGGATATTTTCAGCCGGGACTGGTTCGCCAAGTGGGCGGAAGACCAGTTGTTCAGTCTCTTCGTCCACCTCCACAATGACGGTATCCCCGGATTTAAATTCACCACTCAACAAGCTAATCGAAAGCGGACTTTCGACGTGTTTCTGCAAAGCCCGGCGTAACGGCCGCGCCCCGAAAGCCGGATCAAATCCCTCATTGGCGAGCCATTCGCGCGCTGCAGGGGTCAGGTCTACAGTTAAATCGTGCTCGCAGAGGCGCTCTTGAATTTCTTCCATTTGCAGATCTACAATTTGCTGCATTTGTTCTATGGATAGCGATGAGAAAGTGATGATCTCATCGATTCGATTGAGAAATTCTGGGCGGAATGTATCCTTTAGCGCCTTTTCGATCTTACTATGAGCTTCGCGCTCTTCGTTATCCGCGGAGCCTGTCAAGAAGCCAAAGCTGCCTGATTTATTGATATATTCTGTACCCAGGTTGCTGGTCATGATCAACACGGTGTTGCGGAAATTGACCACGCGTCCTTGACCATCGGTCAAGCGCCCATCATCAAGGATTTGCAGCAAAGAGTTCCAAACCTCAGGATGAGCCTTTTCGATCTCGTCAAACAAAATTACCCGGTATGGTCGCCGTCGGACGGCTTCAGTCAGCTGGCCACCTTCTTCGTAGCCCACATATCCAGGGGGCGCTCCAAAGAGGCGCGAGACTGCGTGCTGCTCACGATATTCACTCATGTCGATGCGTACAACAGCATCCAGATCATCGAAAAGGAATTCTGCCAATGCCTTCGCCAACTCTGTCTTGCCCACACCGGAAGGTCCGATAAAGATAAATGAACCAATCGGGCGGCGGGGGTCCTTCAGACCTGAACGAGCACGACGGATGGCATCAGAAATAGCGTGGATCGCTTCATCCTGTCCGATGATGTTTTCGTGCAGCCGTTCCTCCATGTGGAGTAATTTCTCAGACTCGGTTTCCATCATCTGGCTGACCGGGATGCCGGTCCATTGGGCAACTACCTCGGCGATATCGCTCTCGTCGACGACCTCATCGAGTTCGTGCTCCGATTCCCATTGGTCGCGCGCCTGGCTGAACTCCGCCTCGAGGCGTAAACGGTCAGATTTCTTTTCTGCAGCACGCTCATAATCGCGCTCAAGACCAGCCTGCTCTTCTTCCGCGGTCAGGCGATCCAGCTCACTCTTCATGTCTTTCAATTCTGGCGGCAGTGAATAGAGCGCCACGCGCAGTTTAGCAGCCGATTCGTCCATCAAGTCGATGGCTTTATCCGGCAAGTGGCGATCGGTGACATAACGATCAGACAAACGAGCTGAGGCAACCAACGCCTCATCTGAAAAGCGGACCTTGTGATGCGCTTCATACCGGTCGCGTAGACCCTGAAGCATTTTTATGGTGTCTTCTACATTCGGTTCTTCGACGTACACCGGCGCAAAGCGGCGCTCCAGGGCAGCATCCTTTTCAATGTGCTTGTGATATTCATTCAGTGTGGTGGCACCGATGGCGTGCAGTTCGCCCCGCGCCAGAGCTGGTTTGAGCATATTGGAGGCATCCATAGCACCTTGGGCTGCCCCAGCACCGACAACCGTATGCAGCTCATCAATAAACAGGATTACCTCACCCTCTGCCCGCTGAATCTCTTCAATGGCTGCTTTCAACCGCTCTTCAAATTCTCCACGAAAGCGCGAACCAGCGATCATGGCCCCCAGATCCAGGGCGACGACTTTCTTACCGCTTAAGATCTCGGGGACATCGTTGGTGGCAATCTTTTGAGCCAGGCCTTCAACAATGGCTGTCTTGCCAACACCAGCTTCACCGATCAGAACCGGGTTGTTTTTCGTCCGCCGTGAGAGGATGCGGATCACACGCAGGATTTCAGCGTCACGCCCGATCACCGGGTCAAGTTTCCCTTCCCGGGCCATTGTGGTCAAATCACGGGAGAATCTCTCCAGAGTCCGGTAGCGGGTTTCTGCCTGTGGGTCTGTCACCCGTTGACCCCCACGCAGCTGTTGGACGGTTTCATTTACCCGTTCACGATTGACACCAGCACCTTCCAAAAGACGGGCTGCCGGCGTGCTTCTCTCACTGAGGATCGCCAGGAATATATGCTCAGTAGATATATATTCGTCTTTCAATTTATTAGCTTCTTCGTTCGCCAGATCGATAATCCGTTTTACCCGCGGTGTGATGAAGACCTGCCCGGTTCCACCGCCAAAGATATTTGCCTTTGGGCTGGTGCGTAATATATAGTCCAGACGTTCGGTGAGCGCGGCTGAATCTACCTTCAAGGTCTCCAAAATTTGCGTGATTACCCCCTGGGGCTGCTCAATTAAGGCTAACAGAATATGCTCTGTATCTATCTGATTATGCCCATAGCGTTGGATAATCTCCGCCGACCGCTGCGCGGCCTCCTGGGCACGTTCAGTAAAACGATCAAATCTCATCATAGTTCTTTTTCCTTCCTTCGGCAGTAAAATACAGGATTTTTCCTGCCACTGGCGTGGTATATCCCGCCATTTGCATTATATCATCGGTAGAATTAAGGGGACAATTGTAAGGCGTAAGAAATGTATATGAATCTATTGGTGATAAGGGATGATGAATGTCTCAGAGAGGGGAAGGTCCAGGTTTATAGTTCAAGGTGTGGGTGTCACTGAAGGCGTTCTGCTGGGTGTGGGTGTAATTGAAGGTGTTATGCTGGGGGTGGGGGTTAGAGTCACGATAGCGGTAAACATTTGAGGCACCCAGCCTATGCGTCCTTCATCATCCTGTACCTCGATCCATAAAAGGCCATTGACCAGCTCGACACCATACAACACGATCAGCGTATCGCCCTCTCTCATTGTGCCGATTATTGGCCCTTCTGGGAATTGACGTAAACGTAGTCCGCGTCCTAACGTCTGGGCTACCCGGGCAATAGAAGGTGTAGGTGTGGTGGTTGGTGTGTTGGTTGCAGTAGGTGTGGCGGTATTTGTAGGAGTCTGGGTGGGTGTGGGTGACGCTGTCCTGGTGGGTGTTGCTGTGCGAGTTGGTGTCGGTGAAGGACCGATCGTGGGAGT
>JBEQLH010000320.1:0-3457 GCA_040326075.1 Anaerolineales bacterium | reverse complement strand
AGTGGTGTGCATCATTTCTTCCCCAGCATCGCCGTGAATGCCAACAATGATATGGCCGTTGGCTTCTCTCGCTCCTCTTCAAGCCTGTTTGTCGAGGGGGTCTACACCGGACGCGAATCCACCGATCCGGTCGGTACAATCGGAACGATCCAGGTGTGCAAATTAGGTGAAGACAGTTACGTGAAGGATTTCGGCGGTGGTGATGTTCGTTGGGGGGATTACAGCGCCACTGTTGTCGATCCCTCGGATGATACGACTTTCTGGACTCTGCAAGAGTATGCCGAAACTGAGGTTGGACCAAACCCGAATGATGACCGTTGGGGTACCTGGTGGTGCAGCGCAGGATGGAACACGATGGGCGACTATGTGTGGTATGACACCAACCAGGACGGCATCCAGGATGGAGGAGAGAGTGGTATCCCCGGCGTAACCGTCAATCTCTTTACTGGCAGCGATGTTTTAGCAGATACCACGACCACAGACAGTGCTGGTCTATACAACTTTACCAACCTCACCCCGGACTACTACGTCGAGTTCGTCCCACCCCCCGGCTACTCTTTTACCCAGAAAGACCAGGGTGCTGACGATACCATAGATAGCGATGCCGACCCGGTGACTGGTCAGACCATCACCACGACCCTGACTGCCGGTGAAAATGACTCCACATGGGATGCCGGTATGTACAAGCCTAACCCAGTTTATATCGATAAACAGCTGGACCAATCCGATGCCGAGTTCTCCGTGGGAGACTATTTCACTTATACCATCCTCATCCGAAACGACTCGCCGTTCATGATTACGGCTATGTCTCTCATTGACACTTACGATACATCCGCCGTAGAATTTGTCGATGCTCTACCTGTCCCTGATTCAGTAAATACTGGGGTTGGTAGTTTAAACTGGAACGATTTGACAATCTCCTTAGGGGATTTATCTCCAGGTGAGTCTCTCGAGATCATCATTGGTTTTCAAGCTGCAAACCCAACAGATGTCGTGAACAACACAGTTGACGTTCAAGACATAACGAGTACTCGCGGCTCATTCCCTGACATCAGCGACACGAACAGCGAAGCGCAGATAATCGAATATATAATCAACCTGCCTTTGGTGCTCAACCACCTCATTGGACTCTGGTGAAAAATAAGTACAGGATGCCTCCTTGGTAGAATAGGGTTCTGAGCCAGGAGATTGTATCCACTCCAGGGCCGAGTTTTCCAGAGAGGATTAAAGGCTGGAATAACGGAAATTGTCATTAACATCCGGTTACGATTGTTTGAGATGAGCAAAGGGGGTCGAGTAATCTAATGAGGAATGTTCTCGGAAATTATTGTAGTAATAAATCAAAAGCATAGCTTCTTTAAGAAGCTGTTTTTCACTGTGGAAGCGCAAAGCCCTAAGCAGATAGAATTCATCAACATCCTAAATCAAGCTGATTTCAAGTCATTCTCGTACTTGATAATTACCTTCAATTACCCACTTATAAGTGGTTAACTCCCGCAATCCCATGGGTCCGCGTGCATGTAATCGCTGTGTGGAGATGGCTACTTCTGCCCCCAATCCTAGCTGCCCACCGTCCGTGAAGCGCGTACTGGCGTTGACGTAAACCGCAGCAGAATCAACCTCGGCAATAAACCGTAGGGCATTACCTTTATCTTGGGTTAGAATGCCATCCGAGTGACCCGTGCTGTGAATCGAGATGTGCTCGATCGCCTCATCCAGGCCGGAAACAACTTTCAATCCCAGTACCAGGGACAGCCACTCAGTGTCAAAGTCCCCTGCTCCAGCAGGTTGAACATTGGCTAGAAATCCTTTTATCTCAGTTCCGTCACCCTCGGAGTGTAGATACTGCATCGCTGATTCATCCAGCTTAAAAGCAACCCCATCCTCAGCCAGACGATTGATGAGCAGAGGTATCATTTCTGCTGCAACTTCCTGGTGGATCAAGGTTGTATCCAGAGAATTGCAAACTGAGGGACGTTGTACTTTAGCATTTTGAATGACTTGCACCGACTGTGCTATATCCGCAGATTGGTCTACGAATAGGTGGCAAATACCAATACCCCCGGTGATGACCGGAATCGTGCTGTTTTCCCGGCAATACTGGTGCAGGGCAGCTCCTCCACGGGGTATCAGCATGTCTACGTACTTATGCATGGTTAACAATTCGGCAACGCGTTCGCGACTGGTGTCATCAATAAATTGGACGACTTCAGCTGGCAATCCGCACTGCGTTAACGCCTCTTGGATAACGGACACCAATACACGGTTTGAATTGATCGTTTCACTCCCGCCGCGTAGTATGACCGCATTTCCGGTCTTGATCGCTAAACCAGCAATATCGATGGTGACATTTGGCCTGGCTTCGTAGATCACACCAAGAACGCCAATGGGGACGCGTTGTTTCCGCACCTGCAAACCATTGGGTAAGACAGTCTGATCGAAAATCTCACCGACTGGATCGGGCATATCCGCCACACGGCGGAGATCGTCAATGATGCCGGATAATCGTGATGGATTCATGGTAAGCCGATCCAGCAGCGCTTCTGATAAGCCTGCCTCTTTACCAGCAGATACATCCGCCTCATTCGCGGTGAATATTTTTTCGTCTCTTTTTAACAATAAATCAGCCAAACGAATCAATACATCATTTTTTAATTCACTGGTAGCCCTGGCAAGGTGTCCAGATGCCTTTTGGGCATTAACTCCTAATTCTTCCATTGTTTTCATAACAGCACCATATTGTTGCGATGGATAACTTCTTCACCATATGCAAAACCAAGAATATTTTCAATTCGATCAGATCGCTTTCCGCTAATTTTATGCAAATCAATTGAAGCGTAATTTGTCAGACCACGGGCGATCTCTTTTCCTGATGGCTCGATAACTCGTACCGTATCTCCGCGCTGAAATTCACCTTCAACCTTCAGCATACCCACAGGAAGCAAACTGCCCCCCTTTTTTATTGCTTCAACAGCACCCTCGTCGACATGTAAGGCATCCTCCATCCGTCCACCAGCCAGAATATAACGCTTACGACTTTCTAAGGCAGTCGCAGCTGGTTGGAAGCGGGTGCCAACCTCATCCCCATCTGTAATGCGGATGAGAATATCCGCATCACTGCCGCGGGCGATGACGACTTTAGCGCCCGATCGACGGGCAAGATCCGCGGCTTGAAGCTTGGTCACCATCCCACCAATCCCCAGCCCGTTCGTGGAATCACCTGCGGATTGCCAGACTTCTTCAGGAATCTCCGGACCAGTGATCTCGGTGATCAACCGCGCTCCTGGATCATGCCGTGGGTCAGCAGTGAATAATCCTTTTTGATCGGTCAATAACACCAACAGATCGGCTTCGATCAAGGTCACCACCATAGCAGACAGATTATCATTATCTCCAACCCTTATCTCTTCTGTGGCCACGGTATCATTTTCGTTCACTATGGGGATGACGCGCCTGG
>JBEQLH010000090.1:6890-10190 GCA_040326075.1 Anaerolineales bacterium | reverse complement strand
GCTGCTCGAAGAACGATCTGCTGAGTAAATGGGAGTACAATCCAATCTTGAAAGACTTGATCTTTCCAATTAGCCTGAGAATATAAACTATGGCAAAAACTATCCTGGTCGTCGATGATGAAAAGAGAATACTTTCTCTTCTAGAATCTTACCTGGAACAGCAGGGATTTCGGGTGGCGACAGCCTTGAATGGTGAAGAAGCAATATTCGTCGCCCGGCATGAAAAACCCGATCTGATCATCCTGGATATTATGATGCCAGAAATGGATGGCTATGAATTCATGCGCCAGCATCGCAAGGAACGTGAAACCCCAATTATCCTGTTGACCGCTAAGGTCGACGAGGATGATAAGGTGATCGGTTTAGAATTGGGCGCAGATGATTATGTAACCAAGCCTTTCAGTCCGCGCGAGCTGACCTCTCGCGTCCGGGCAGTATTAAGACGCACAGGTCAAAGTCCCCCGCAAGTAGAAATCCTGCGCCAGGGTGAAATCACCCTCGATCGCGATAGCCATCTGGTCACCTTGAATGATTCGGTGGTTGATTTGACTCCCTCTGAATTTGATTTGCTGGCCGCCTTGATGTCGGCGCCCGGGCGCACTTTTACTCGCCTGGAATTGCTCGATCAAATCCAGGATACCGCTTTCGTTGGTTACGCGCGCACGATCGATGTCCATATCAAGAATCTGCGCTCAAAAATAGAAGACAATCCCCGCCAACCACGCTACATTGAGACTGTCTATGGGGTTGGGTACCGGTTCTCGGCAAGGTGATGTTATGCGATCTCTTACTGTAAAATTAGTGCTTGCGTTCACCCTGGTCAGCCTGGTCGGGATCGCGCTGGTGGCGATCATGGCTGCCCAGTTTACCGGGAATCAGTTCAGAGATTTTTTTGAAAACCAAAATCGCGAGTCCTTAATCACTGATTTAGGGAACTATTACCACCAGAATGGTAGCTGGCAAGGGTTAGAGAAGTTCTCAAATAATCCTTCCTTTAACCAAAAATATGGTTGGGGATTTGTGGTTGTAGACGCGCAAGGCAAGGTGATTCTACGCAATCCCAGGACAGCCCAATTTTCCAGGATGTTCGACCGGGAGCTGCAGGTTGAAGACGGGATACCCATCGTCGTAGACGGGAATGTGGTTGGGACGTACTACAATATCGGGGTAAAATCGGAAAATCGACCACCTTTGCCTGGCCAAATTACGCGTTTGTATAACTCATTGATCTTCGCCTCCTTGGGTGCTGTGCTGGCTTCTGTTTTATTGGGTGTGTTGTTAGCCAGATCCTTAACGCGCACCTTGAGAGAATTAACCGCGGCAACCAAGAAGGTAGCCAAAGGTGACCTTGAGCAGCAAGTGCCAATCCGTTCGAATGATGAATTGGGGGAACTGGCAGCTTCCTTTAACCAGATGAGTGCTGATTTAACCCAGTCCCGTGATTTGCGCCGCCAGATGACCGCCGATATCGCCCATGAACTGCGCACGCCGCTCACAGTTGTACTTGGGCACACCGAGGCGCTCAGCGAAGGTCAGCTGCCGCCCGACCCGGAGACCTTCGACATCATCTATGATGAGACCAAAAGACTCAACCGGCTGGTTGAAGATTTGCGGACGCTCTCACTTTCGGATGCTGGCGAATTGCACCTCAATCGCCAGCGGACATCTCCCACCGATTTACTTGAACGTGCCGCTGCGGCCCGTAAATCCGAAGCAAACACGAAAGAAATCATGCTCGAGATTGAACCCCCTTCCGAATTACCGCATGTGAATGTCGATTCTGACCGGGTGACACAGGTGTTGGTCAACTTATTAGACAATTCCCTGCGCTATACACCTGCGGGTGGAATGATCACCCTGTCGGCCACACAAATCCAGGAGGCTGTTGCCATAACTGTCAAGGATAGCGGTCCAGGCATCCCTGCCGAGGATTTAGATCATTTATTTGAACGTTTTTACCGGGGAGATAAATCTCGTCAACGCGAGGAAGGGGGGTCGGGTCTGGGCCTCGCCATCGCCAAGTCGCTGGTCGAGAGTCAGGGTGGGCAGATTCGGGCAGAAAGTCAGCTGGGTGAAGGGGCGACATTCATAATTGAACTGCCGGAATATTCAGAATAGCTGAAATCCGAAATCACACTTCTTCCAGCAGTCCTTCCAGGGCTGCGCGTGAATTTTCCTCGATCTCAGCGTGTAGACTTTCCCCGTGTGCGTCCATGGTCACAACTGCGGGGAAATCTTTGACCCGGATGACCCACATCGCTTCTGGTACGCCAAATTCGTATTTGTAGACCTCCAGTACTTCTTCAACGGATTGGGCGATCAAAGAGGCTGCCCCACCAACCGCATGGAAATAAACGCCGGGGACCTCATGGCAAGCGCTCAGTGTCTTGGGTCCCATGCCGCCCTTGCCGATCACGCCTTTAAGGTTGAAGTGCTGCATTACATCACCCTGGTAGGGTTCCTCGCGGGTGCTGGTTGTGGGGCCAGCAGCTACGAATTTATATTCTCTTGTATCCAATCCGGCAACTACTGGGCCGCAGTGGTAGATCACGCCGCCTTCCAGTAATGGTTTAATGGCTTCATAGACCTGTAAATCATCCCCCTCAGGCTGGCGAGTACCCTTGATGAAAGTTTCCACCATCCACTTGTGAGCTGTATCCCGGCCGGTAACCATAACTCCGGAAAGCAGGACTGGATCACCAACCTTTAGATCCAGGATGTCCTCGTCACTGATGGGAATAGATAACTGGCGCATAATATCCTCCGTCTACTGCTCTGGCTTCATTGATAAGTTATCTGATCGCCGTGCACCTTCATCTGGCGCCGCCGGTAGGCCCAGCACATATAGGATACTGAGACGAAGTAGCTGGCTGGCAGGCGGTGCATACCGGTGATCTTGGTTCCCAGCACGGTTGTTTGTCCGCCAAAACCCATTGGTCCAATGCCCAACTGGTTGGCCTCCCCGGTCAGGCGCTGCTCCAGGGCGTCTAATTCTGGATTGGAATTGGAATCGTCCAGCTGGCGCAACAGCACTTCCTTTGATGCGGCATATGATGAGCCGCGATCGCCTCCGACTGCTACCCCCAGGATGCCTGGTGCGCAGCCTTTACCCTGTGCCTTGAAGACCGCGTCCAATGCGACCTTACGAACGCCGGCCAAATCTCTACCGGCTCCCAAGGCGCTGTTAGGCAGCGAATATTGCGCTCCCACGTTCTCACAGCCACCCCCTTTAAGCATCAGATCGATCTGCAGTGAATCGCCCTCGATTTCTTCGAAGTGGATCGTCGGGAAATGGTCATC
>JBEQLH010000090.1:0-6790 GCA_040326075.1 Anaerolineales bacterium | reverse complement strand
CTGCTCCTGCTCGACAGCTTCACGCAGCCCGGCTTCAACATCTGGCGGAAGATCAGTCGCCGCCTGGCGGATCAACTCGAGGATGGGTTCGGTTAAGTCTTGCATGGATTCCCTCCACAAGAGAAGTAGTTTTTGGAATTATTGCAGGTTATCTGCTTAGACTCCTGAAGAACCTATTGTACACCTTTCTAATAGTGTAAATGAAGTCAGGCGCACAGGTTCAACTTGTAGCTTTCCCATGCCTCGGCGAGGCGGGTATAATACCCGTCGACGATGGATGAAAAAACTTTAACCACGTTAGAATTTCCCAAGATCCTGGAGCGCATAGCTGCTTATGCCGCTTTTTCTCCGACCGCGGAAAAGGCAAGCACTTTACGACCCACAACCGATCTGGTTTTCGCCCAGCGCCGCCAGGCGGAGACTGCTGAAGCGGTCCAGTTGTTAGCCACTCACCCCGATCTGACCATTGGTGGAGCACGTGATGTTCGCCAGCAGGTTATCCTGGCCAGCCATGCAGGTCTGCTCACAACGTTTGATCTCCTGGACATAAAATCCACCTTGATCGCTGGTCGCACCCTGGTCCGCACCTTTGAGCGCCTGGGTGGTCAATTCCCAATGCTGGAAGAAATTGCTGCTCGAATGCCCCTTCCCGTTGGCCTGATCGATCGCATCTCTCGTGCCATCTCTGATCGCGGTGAATTGCTCGATTCGGCCTCCCCACAGCTGGCTGTAATTCGCCGGGATTTGCGAGTCGTACATGACCGCTTGCTCACGAAAATGCAGCGCATGGTCACCGACTCAAAGATCACCCAATACCTCCAGGAGACACTGGTCACCCAACGAGATGGTCGTTATGTGCTTCCATTAAGGGCTGAGTTCAAAGGTCGCATTCGGGCAGTAGTTCATGACCAATCCGCATCTGGTGCGACCTTGTTTGTCGAACCGTTATCCGTTGTCGAAATGAACAATCAGTATCGCGAGCTTCAGCTGGCAGAGCGGGATGAGGAGCGCCGCATCCTGGCTGATCTTTCAGGAGAGGTGGGCGCATCATCCGCAGAGATCGAGGCCATGATTGACAATATCGCCGAGCTTGACCTGGCCTTGGCGAAAGCGAAATACGCGCAAGAGATCGAAGCGCTTGAGCCATCCTTGCTTGAATTTCCAGCAAAAGGGCATGCTATCCCCGGTGGAAACCAGCATCCAGGCAGCACGATCCGCTTGTTTGGGGCGCGTCACCCGTTGCTCGATCCCGAGACGGTTGTGCCGGTGGATGTGGATCTCGATCCGCAAACATTTTGCCTGGTCATCACCGGACCCAATACTGGTGGCAAAACGGTCACTCTGAAAACTATCGGTCTGCTGTCGCTGATGGCTCAATCCGGATTACATCTCCCGGTTGCAGCGGGTTCAGAAATCAGTGTTTTCGAGAAAATCTTCGCCGACATCGGTGATGAGCAATCAATTGAACAATCGCTGTCAACCTTTTCTGGGCACATCACCAATATCATTCACCTACTGGGGGAAGCCGATCGACGTTCGCTGGTAATCATGGATGAGTTGGGGGCTGGCACCGACCCCCAGGAAGGGGCAGCTCTGGCGCGCGCCTTGTTAACCCACCTGCTCGAGCGGAGCATTACCACATTGGTCACCACTCACCATCCGGAATTAAAAGCCTACGCCCATGCCACTCCAGGAGTTGTGAATGCCAGCGTTGAATTCGATCTCGAGTCTCTCCAACCGACCTACCACCTGACGATCGGATTGCCAGGCAGATCGAATGCCCTGGCGATCGCCGAACGGCTTGGTATGCCAAAATCGATTGTTTCCGGAGCACGTTCTGAGATCGATCCAGCTGACTTACGAGCTGAGAATTTACTTGAAGAGATCCACCGCCAGCGCGATCTCGCCCGCCAGGCACGCCACCAGGCGGAGCAGGCGCGCCAGGAGGTTGAAGATCTGCGGTATGAGTTGGTAAAGCGGTTGGAGGAAATCGAGGATGAGCGGCGTGAAATCCTGGATCTGGCTCGCCAGGAGGCAAGCCAGCAGGTAGAAGAATTGGGGGTAGAGCTTGGAGAACTGCGGCGTGCTTTGGCGGTGGCCCGGCAGCCGCTTGACGCATTGGAAATCGTCGAAAAGAGTGTCGCTGCCTTAGATGAGGAGTATGAGGAACCTGTTGAGCGGCGACCAATCGAGGCGGAAGATATCATCCTGGATCGCCCGGTTCGCCTGGGTGATAAAGTCCGCTTACGATCGCTCAATACTAAGGGTGTGGTTACCTCTCTCGGGGAACATGAAGTAGAAATCCAGGTCGGAACCTTGCGCGTGCGCACACGTATATCTGAGATTGAACCGCTGCAAAAAGATGAAGAGTCTGAACCAGCCGGGGTGGGTGATGTAAGTAGGAAGCCAGCGCAGGAAAGCCCGAGAAGTAAGCGACCAGGAGAAGGTTTGAATGCCCCATCGCCTGGTATTGAGTTGGACCTGCGCGGTCAGCGCGCTGACGATGCCCTGGACCAATTAGAGCGCTACCTGGATGCAGCCTACCTATCCGGACTCCCCTTCGTACGCATCATCCATGGCAAGGGCACCGGAAAATTACGGCAGGCTGTCCGTGAGGCTCTGGGAGTCCATCCTCACATTCGCTCATTTGAGCCTGGGGGAGTGACTGAAGGTGGCGATGGTGTCACCGTGGCCAAGCTTCAGACCAGCTAATAAACCTCACCTTCATGGTTCTTGATCTGGTTGCGAATAGAGATCTCTGCGGTTTGAATACAGTCCTTCTTGAATCAACAAATCTATCCTGATCTGGTTCACCACTTCCAGTTTCTTGTTCGTTGTTTTTCTGGTTTGATTATCGGTTAAAGGTTTATCGGACTTGCTCCCTGGCTGGCCTTACATAGATAAACCTTTGTTGGCCGACCAGTCTTTCTCAGGTAACCTTCTTCAAGACCCTGGATAAAGTCCTCAGAGTTCGCACCTTCAACGAGATTGATCGTGCTTCCCCCGAATCCCGCTCCTGTCAGCCGGGCCCCGATGCATCCGGGTAGATCTCTGGCGGTTTCCACCAGGCTGTCCAGTTCTGGGGTGCTGACATTGTAGAGATCGCGCAGGCTGGAATGCCCCGCGAACATCAGAGCTCCAAATGTTTCTTTATCCCCCTTGCGTAATGCGGCAGCAGCAGATTGTACACGTTCGATCTCGTCGATCACGTGCTCAGCGCGCAGCTCCACGGTGGGTGGTAGATTTCGGCGAAATTTATGGAAATCTGCTGGACTGACATCCCGCAGGGATTGAATTTGGGGTAAATCTTGCCGCAGGATCTCTACTGCCTGTTCACATTCCGCCCGTCGTTGGTTATACGCTGAATTTGTCAGACTGTGGCGCACTCCAGAATCTGCGATTGCCAATACCGTATCCTGCGGTAAGGGTACTGGCTCCCAATCCAGGCTGCGCGTGTCGAAGTACAAGGCATGACCAGCAACGCCATGCGCGCTGGCAAACTGGTCCATCAACCCGCATGCTACCCCCACGTACTCGTTCTCGGCTTGCTGGCACAGCCGGGCTAATGTCATCTGCTCAGCTGCCCACCCACCAAGAGTCTTCCAGGCTACCGCAAAAACCATCTCGATCGCCGCGGAGGAACTCAACCCGGCCCCGATCGGTATATCCGATGAGTAGACGGCCTGCATGCCTTGTATCTCCATTCCAGCTTTCTGCAACGCCCAGGCCACACCCGCCGGGTAAAGTGCCCACCCCGGCAGTGCGTGTCCGGAGAGGTCCTTTTTATAATCCAATCTTTCGAGACTGAATGAGATCTCTCCGCCAATATCGGCGGCGTAGAGCTGCACAATTCCAGTGTTGTTGGGGGTTGCTGCTAAGTAGACCGCCCGGTCGATAGCTACGGGCAGTACCGGTCCGCTATTGTAATCAACGTGTTCTCCCAGCAGGTTGACTCGTCCTGGAGCACGAAAAAACAGGGTTGGCTGTTTTCCAAATTGACCTTTGAACGTCGAAAATAATTCAGGTATGTTCATAACTCAAGGAACGATGATCACCAGCAGATTACCGATGATGACGATCCCGATCAGAAACCAGATTAATACCGCTGCACCATTCTGGGCCGCGAAATACATCGGTATGGGGGGAATGAGCATCAGCAGCAAGGCAGTTAAATGCAGCTTGAACTTGTGCTCACGGAGATTGTCCTTAAAATTTTCCATAAGATTTCTACGCTAAATGTACTGCAGCTTCATTATTTTAACCACACGCTCAACATGGCAAGAATGCTGATTAACACGATGAGTACAGCCGTATAGACCAGCAGCTTGCGCAGAACATCACCCTCGCGACCAGCCATTCCTGCCGTGCTGGCGCCAACCACAATTTTGGTGGGCGCCAGGATCGAGGCTAAGGCTGCACCAGCTGTTTGAGCTCCCAGGATAATGGCTGCACTGTATCCCAGGAATTGAGCAGTCCGCAGCTGCAGAGCGCCAAATACGACGTTAGAGTTGGTATTGCTGCCGGTCATAAAAGCGCCCAGAGCACCAATCCAGGGGGCGATTAGCGGGTATGCCCAACCCATGCTGTCCGCCAGACCTCGAGCCAGGGTGTCAGTCATGCCGGAATTTTGCATGATCACAGCCATGGCGACCATCGAAGCGATACTCACGCTGGATGACATTACTCGCTTCACCGTTCCCGAGACGATTCGCCCGGGGGCGCCCCCTTGGTAGAGACCCGCCCGGCGGTAGATGAAATACGCCAGGATTGACGAGATCGTCAGGATAGCGCCTGCATGGCGAAGGGGTGGGATTTTACGACCAGGTCCAGCTGGGGTGACAAATCCCAGGAAGGTCTCTACTTCCGGGAAATTCATTTGGAACACAACCTGCCCGAGGAACTCTTTGACCGCGGGGATTAATTGTACGCTTAAGGTGATGGCGATCAACACCACATAACCAGAGACAGCCACCATCAGTGCGCGCCGGTTGAGGGCCCCATTTTCGACTTGGTCACCCCGGAAACGCCTGGCAAGTGGAATTGAGATGATCAACCCGACCATCCCGGCACAAAATGAGCCGATATTCCATAGCCCAGAGGTGGCAGTGAAATATAAGGTCAAACTCATTAGGGTGCCGAGAATCAGGATCGGCACAGATAAGCGGCGTACTGCCCGCCATCCATCGGCAGCATGAGCGACGAAAAAGCCGGTCAGTGGACCTGCAACAGCCAGGAACAAAGCAGCCGGTGGAGCAAGGATCTCCGCAGGCAGACCTGTAGCAGCCATAAGAGCGATGAAAGAGGAGCCGAGCGAACCAAAAGTTACTGCCCAGCCGTGACCCAGGGAGGGAATCACCACTGCCTGTAAAGGCGTAAATCCCAGACCAACCAGGATTGGAGCGATCACAGCCACCGGTACGCCAAAGCCACCCACACCCTGCAGGAAAGAGGCGAACACCCAGCCGATGATCAAAGCCTGCATGCCCTTGTCTGCGGTCAGGTGAGGTAGGGACTGGCCGATGGTGGCAATTGCACCGGCTTCATCAGCTACGCGATAGAGCAGGAAGGCAGCCCAGATCACGAATAGGACATCGATAGTGAGCAGTAAGGCCTTGGTGTGTGCATAGGCCAATAATTCTGAACCGGCGCCGAAAAAAAGGATCGCGATCGCCAGCGCGCTCAGATAGCCAACACCCCCAGAGCGCGCCGCACCCCAGCGGTAACCAACCATCAGGATCAAGATGAGTGCAATAGGGATGAAGGCCAGGAGGAAGTTCATTTGTTTTATAGTTGGGAGGGGTTAATCGGGGGAGGTCTCTAAGGAAGTCTTTTCTTTTTGGGCTGGAATGCGGTTCTTTGTGTACCAGAAAATCCCAGCTGTTCCCAACAGTAAGGCGGGCAGCAGGATCAATCCTCCTTCAGGTCCAAAAGCGCCCCCGGTGATAATGTCTGGGCCGCTGACGGTTTGGCGGATCACCTGGTAAAAATATTGTCCGCTAACCGGAAAACCAAACACAACGCCCTCAAAGAAATTCCAACCAAGGTGTAATCCAATTGGCAGCCATAACTGCCTGGTCCGCAAATAACCGAAAGCCAGGAACAACCCGGAAAGGAACAAGCCCAGGAAAGCTTGCCAGGATAGATTTGGATTGAATGAATGCGCCAATGCGAATAAGGCAGAAGAAAGTAACACTCCCAGCGATAGGTTCAAGCCAGCGCGAAGATTTTGCAGCCAGTAGCCGCGGCTGATCAATTCCTCCTGCCAGCCCACCAACCCGAATAAGATCACCATGATCAAGATCGAAGCGGCGAGATTACCCCAGCTCTCGGACTGCCAGGCCAGCGACTCAACAGTCAACCACCCAGCTGCCCATTCCAGCAGGTAAATCAACCCGATCATCAGTCCTGTCAGAGCAGCTCCAAAAATAACGTCATTAATTGCTTGCCTGTTCCAATTCAACCCCAGGCTGGTGAAAGACCGTCGATCTAGAAAACGACGGGCGAAAAGGATCGAGAATGTGATTGCTGCACTGGTGATTAGTGCAGTTAGCAGCAGGAATCCCCCGTAGGATATGTCATCCAGAGCGCGGAGCAGCCAATTTGTTAACCCTCCCAGGATCGCTATGCTTACTACCAGGAGCAGCAGTTGCCCTAACAGCCGCCAGGCAGCCCTTAAGCGAGGCTCATCAGGGGAAATGAAGAGTCTTTGAAGCCAGGAGCGTATTACTGGGGTGGGTTCTTCCATATCATAAACTAATCAATAGAGGTCCTCATTCTCAACTGAGGTATA
>JBEQLH010000089.1:2957-10200 GCA_040326075.1 Anaerolineales bacterium | reverse complement strand
CCTTCATCATAGATAGAAGGGCTGGTTCTAGTACTGAGTCACAATGAATGAGATGGGTGTGTCATTGCGAAGCGGTGCTTTACCGCTGAAGCAATCTCCCTATCAGTGGTGGAGTTTGCTTCGTCGTGCCTCCTCGCAAAGACAAGCAGATTTATGTATCGTAAGGTCTACCATTCATCAAAATCACAGTGACTGACTACTAGGTGCTGCCAAGTTGAAACGAAGAATTTAATCAATTAGGGTAAGAAATCCCATGGGTTTACTTTGCCATAACTATCATGCAGCATCTCGAAGTGGATGTGAGGTCCGCTGGATTTGCCAGTGCTGCCGATAGTCCCAATTGGGGTGCCCTGGAAAACGCTTTGCCCACAGATGACCCCAATTACTTCCATGTGTGCATATGCGGACTGCCAGCCATTCCCATGATCGATGACCACCATGTTGCCGTAGCCAAAGTTATTCCAGCCTGCGTAGACGACAACGCCGCTATCGGAAGCCCACATGGGTTCACCGAGATCGCCATCAATGTCAATTGCATGGTGGTTGGTGGTTGGTGAGTAATCATAACCAGATAGAAAGTGGGCACCACTTGGCCAGATGAAAGCACCCGTGCCAACTGCTCCATCCAATATCGTGCCGCATGCGCCTGGGCCGATAAACTTGGCAACGCCTGGATTCTGCCGGGTGATGCGGGGCGCACTCCAGGTGACAAAATCTCGCGAACCACCCGGTACGACCAGGAATGTCCCCGGCTCAATATCAGGATTGGACCAATCACCAAGCGTCTCCACGTTAAGATTATTTCCTGGATAATTGATAATATCTTCGGGGGTGACGCTGTATCCAGAGGCAACACCGTTTAAGCCTTCCCCGGCTGACCATTTGTGGTATGTGCCATCTAAGGGCAGAATGTTTAATTCCTGACCTTCCACAAGAGCATGAGGATTATCGGCCAGAATAAAATAATTTCCCCAGAGGACCGTTTCAGGTTTAATACCAAACTTCTCTGCGATTCCAAATACAGTATCGCCAAGCTGGACAATATAAGTGCTCATCTCTGTCCGCGGGCGAGTTGGGATGGTGGTATGCACCTGAGCCAGGCGGGGTATCCCCCCTTCATACACTTCTCCACTGGAGGACATGGGTGGAAGATCGGGCAATACGTTTGTGGGTGTGGATGTGGGCAGCGCTGCAGCCAAAACGGCTTTTTCAGGAGTATCTGGTACCTGAGCGCCCAGATAATAAGCGCGCATCACCCAGACGACAAGAAGTGCCAGTGCGATGAAAAGCATGTGGGTGCCGATTCGTAACACCGAATCAGCTATTCCCAGGCGTGAGAGGCTGCCGAACAGCAATAAAAGGCGGCTCTCTCGAGAAGAACCTGATTCAGGCTCTGTCTGTGGGGCCGCATCTGGATCGCTATCTGCTTCTGTTGGAAAGAGCTCCTCGGAAGAATCCTGGAGCTCTTCGGGAAGTTGTTCATCTTGCATACAAACTGTCTCCGGTGCGCATGATAACACCGCCTAACTGATTCGTCAACCGCCCCAATCGCCGATCAAATTGGGCTAATAAGGGTAAATGATCGGGGTAATTCTTGTCAATTAGACGAATATTAAGGTGTCTCCAGGCTCTCAATGGCCTGATTTGCAGCTGATACAGGATCGGTTTGCTGCTTTAATACATTAACCGTAGCTTGATGGAGTGCAGGACCTACAACAGCCATGATGTCATTGGGTGGAATCACCTGAGCTGAGCGAACGATTTGTTCTACTAACCCGCGCAAGGCTATATTTGACCAACCTTCCAGGGCAGATTCTCGCGGGGGAAGATAACCAGCCGTTTCGGTCCATTCAGCAAGAAATTCTCCTTGGGTAAGATATTCGGCCAAATCAATACTCAGGGCATGCCGTTCAGTTTGAGGGTTGGATAACGCCCACACCCAACCGTTAGCCAGAGTAATTGGAATCCCGTCTTGAGTGAAGATGGGTGCCGCAGCTGTATCGCCAGGCAAGGTGCTGAGGTAGCGGTTGGTCCATGTGATGACCAGATTTACCTGATTTTCCGTGTAAGACTCCCAGGATTGTTCGTCAGTTGTGAATTGGGTTAACCAGAAAGGCATCACTCCTGCTGCTTCTCCTTCCTGGTAGAAAGAAAGCAAATCTATCAAGGAGATGGAGTCCAAGATAGGACGCCCATCGGAATCTTGAATTTGAGCGCCAGTAGAAAGATATTCTGCCAATGTGAAATACGCTTGCTCTTCAGCAGCTGGAAAGGCGAGTGGTTGAGCCAACTCAAGCGTGGAAGACCAATCTGTGGGCGGGTTTGCGATCTCCGACGGGCGATAGAGTGATACTAATGCATCTCCAGCGAATGGCAATCCGAAGGTGCTGGTTTGAATCTGCGCCAGCCCCTGTGCAAATGGGAACCAATCCCCTCGATTGATATTATCGGAAAGCTCATCGTATGGGAATAATAATCCTTTAAGTGCCGCGATCTCGAGGCTGGCACGTGGCAATAATATCAGGTCTGGTACGGCCAGAGGTGCAGCTGCGTTGGCGGAGTTCAGGGAATCGAGCAACCCACCAGTTCCACTTGATTCTTTAACTCGAGTTTCGATGCGTAAATCTGGTCTTTGTTCTGTGTATTGATCTAAACGGTTTTGCAGCAGGACTCCAGCAGGTGTTTCGTTGGTTGGGTCAAATTGCGGTGGAACCCAGATCCTTAAGACAGTAGGACCAGACGCGGGTTGTGTGCTTTCAAGGGTTGGCAAAAAGGTGGCAGTCGGTAAAGGGGATGGTTCAGGGGTGGAATTTAGTTCTTGAGTCGGCAAAGCCGAGCAGCTTGCCAGAAAAAAGCTTATTACTATAAATCCGAGCAGGTAATTTTTCATCAGGATCTTGGATCTTTGGAGTAGTTTGAATAACTAGTACTCAGTCACGCTAATATTGATACACTGGATTAGTGGCCTGGAGCCTGCCCCCAGTTTATCCCGCATTCCTGCGTGGGGCTTTGCGCCCGCTATAAATGCCGAGAAGCCTGGTACTGCGCTTCCCGCAGTGGGCGAGGCTGCATCCATCTCATTCAATTTGACTGATTACTGGTCCAGAGTCACCTCTTGCTTAAGCAAGGCAAGGAGTAAACGAACAGCGTTTTGAACATCCTTGAGATCGACCATTTCGGAAGGGGCATGTACATATCGGCAGGGGATGGAAATGCAGCCAGCAGGCACACCGGCTCGAGTGAGCTGGATGGCGCGCGCATCGGTTGTACCGCCTTCGAGCACCTCCAACTGGTAGGGAAGCTTGGATTTATCAGCTGTGTTCACCATCCAATCTACAACACGCGGATCTGAGAGCATGCCGCTATCACGGACCTTGATCGCTGGTCCTTGTCCTAAAGATACATCCATCTTAATACTTTTAGGTGTATCCGCAGACCGGGTAACGTCAACCGCGATACCAATATCTGGATCGATCCCATAAGCTGCAGTTGTCGCCCCCCTAAGTCCAACTTCTTCCTGGACGCTGAACACAAAATACACCTGATTGGGACTTTTCTTGAGATGGCGCAGGGTTTCAATCAGCACAGCCACGCCTATGCGGTCATCCATCGCCTTCGATACCAATCGCTCCCCATGTTCCGAAAAAGCACCTTCAAAGGCAGCTGCATCGCCTACACGCACTGGACAATCAGCGCGACTGGTCGAACCGACATCAATGTACATCTGGTTGAAAGTTGGCAGCTTGTTTACATCTCCCAGATATTCATACCCGATCACGCCAGATGTCCCATTTGTAAAGCGAACCCACCTTCCAATGCAAGTGTGCCGGCGCACACCTCCAATTGTAGTGAATCGGACAAAGCCAGATTCGTCTATATGAGTAGCGATTATGCCAATTTCATCCATATGTGCCGCGAGCATAACCTTTTTTGCGTCTGAGGAGGTGTTCCCCTTGACCGCGATTAGATTTCCGAGGGCATCAACTCGCACATCGTCCGCGTAATCCTCGATTTCAGTTCGAATTACTTCCCGAATTTTGGTTTCGTGTCCGGAGGGTCCGGTTGTCTGGACTAGTTTTTGAATCAGAGATTTCATCGAAGCTCCAGTGATTAGCTCTTTAAAGTTAGGATGGTCGAAGTCTGCTTTTAGCGTTCTGAAGATAACACATTTGATGTCAACGTGGAAAGAGCGATGTATAGTAAAGCAAAGGTGTTTTTCCAATCCGAGAGACGCGCAATGCCAGCAGCTGTGTGGAGATAACGAGATGGGGTAGATACCGAAACACTGGGAACACCTGCTCGAGCGCGGTGGATGGCACCAGCATCTGTCCCACCGCCACCTGGTTGGCGGAATTGGAAAGGAATTTTTGCGGTTTCAGCAGCCTCAACCAGGTGGCGGACAAGCCTCGGGTCAGCTAGGGTGGCGCTGTCCGCCAGGTAGATCGCTGGTCCACTGTCCAGGTGCGTATTATAGTTGGCATTCTCTTCTGTCTCGTGATCTCGCTCCCAGCTGGGCAGGTCATAAGCAGGGGTCGAGTCTAAGGCAATCCCCAGATCAGGATTGAATGCGTGAGCAGCGACCTGCGCGCCCCGCAATCCAACTTCTTCCTGGACCGTAAAGGCTGCCAGAAGGTCTATGTTTTCAGGAGCATGTTTGATCAGTTCGATCAAGGTGGTCACCCCAAAACGATCATCTAAAGCTTTCGCCCGGATGCTTGGTCCCATCCGGGCGAAAGCAGTGGCGAAGGTTGCTCGATCACCGATCTTGACCTTCGGATTGGCTTCAATTCCAATATCTATGCGCAGCGAATCAATCTCGATCGTTCTCTTTCGCTCATTAGCAGTGGTAAGGTGAATTGGCTTGGCACCGATTACACCTGGGATGTGATCATGACCAATCCATACTGGCTTCCCTACCAGCTGGCGAACATCCAACCCTCCAACGGTTTCGAAACGAAAAATCCCGTTCCCTTCGTCGCTGGTAATCATGAAGCCAACTTCATCCATATGCGCCGCAAGCATTACCCGCAGACGTTTCTTTCTGGAGGAGGACCGCCCCACTTTAGTGACCAGAACATTTCCGAGAGCATCAACCTGAACATCATCAGCATGCGCACGCACCTCTTCCAGCACAATGGTTCTCACCTCGCCCTCATCTCCTGAGACAGCGCAGGCGTTGCACAGCTGTTTGAGAAGCCTTATTTGGGTCGCGCCAATTTTTGGCTGATTATTTATTTTGGTGGAGTCGGTGCTCATGTTTGCTCTTCCAAAGTCAATTTTTCCATGTAATCACTATCCAGGTGAGCGATAAATTCGCTCAAAAGGTGAGCAGTTCGCCGGATATCCTTCAAGGCTACCACCTCAACAGGCGTATGCATATAACGCAGCGGGATACTGACGACCATGGTTGGAATTCCCTCTGCTGCTACCTGCAGTGAATATGCATCTGTCCCGGAATGGCGCGGCATCACTTCAATGGCGTAGGGGATTTCCAGGTTGTCTGCCACCTCTTTGAAGGAACTATGCAGACCAGGGTGAATATTAGGCCCCAAACCCAGGGTTGGACCCTTACCCAGGGGGAATGTTTTGTGATCGGGTGTGCCCGTACTTTTTCCCCAGGTTACATCGACCGCGACCGCCAATTGAGGGCGGAGTTGGAAGGCCGAGGTTCTTGCCCCGCCCAAGGTTTCTTCTTCCTGTGCAGTAGCCACAGCCCAGACATCCCATGCATGGTTGCGCTTCTGGAGTTCATCAAGACATAGGGTAAGCGCTGCAACTGAGGCGCGATTGTCCAAAGAATGCCCGGCAAGAGTGTCCGCCTGCAGTTGTATCGGTTCTTGGGCAAAGGAGATCAAATCTCCGGTGCGAACCAAATTCTTGACTCGCTGTGGTCTCAATCCGGTATCAACCAGCAAGTTATTAAGAGGTACTGGACCTTTCCTGGCACCTTCTGGGAGAAGGTGGGCCGGAGGTTGGACGATCACCCCAGGGAGATCCTGCCTGCCATGTACAGTCACCAGCTGCCCGGGGAGAACCCGTGCGTCAAGACCTCCTACTTCGGTCACCCGTAAAAACCCATCCGCTATACTGGTGACCATCAAGCCAATCGCGTCCATATGCGCAGCGATCAGGATTGTAGGGCGTGGTTCAGGTGCAGAACCTTTTTTTAATCCATGTAGGCTGCCCAAGCGGCTGATGCTGATTTCGTCAGTGACTGGTCGCCAGGCAGGTTCGATCAATTCTCGAATCGGTCCTTCGTGACCCGAAAGACCTGGTGAGGTGAGCAGGGAATTTAGGAATGTGATTAATTCTGTCATTGTTGTATTTGGTAGCGATTATGGTGTCCCATTTGGTGGCGGGGTCGAATTGGATGAACCAGGTATTGTTGGTGTGGCACTCTCAGTAGGTGTGCTTGATGAAGTGGGTGTCGGTGTGCTGGTCGATGTAGAGGTTATGGTTGGAGAAGGGGTTGGGCTTTCGGTAAATGTCGGTGTCAGAGAAGGAGTTGAGCTCTCTGTGATTGTCGGGCTGGGCTGAATAGTTTCGGTAGCTGTTGGCACTTGTGTTTCCGTAAGAGTTGGCATCTCGGTTGGAGTTGCTGAAGGGGATGGGGTCAAAGTTTCAGTTGGTGTACGGCTGGGTGGCAGTGATGGAATCGCAGTAAGTGTGGGTGGCAGGGTTGAGCTGGGCACCAGCGTGACCGTTGATGTCCCTGTAGGTGTAGGGGATGGTATGATACCACGATCCGGAGTCACGGCTACGGCGATCAAACCAAGGCAATAGCATGGAATGGTCGCCAGGATGGTGGCGACGAAGACTAAGCGCAGGCGATAAGCTGAAGTGAGGTTTGAAAACATATATGCGCTTCACACAAGTAGATGATAACACCCCATAGCTGGAGTGGCAAGGCAGTCAGAAATTAGGTAAAATTCCTGTGCGTAATTTGGAAGATGTTCATGGAATGGATTTATCTCTCTCCACATTTTGACGATATCGCCCTGTCCTGTGGGGGCTTGGTTTGGGAGCAGGTCAAGGCTGGTGATAAGGTCTCGATCTGGACAATCTGTGCTGGGAAGCCACCCCCCCAACCCCTTTCCTCCTATGCTCAGAGTATACATAAACGCTGGGAAACCAACCAGGAAGCAGTTTCAGTGCGCCGGGCTGAAGATATACTTTCCAGCCAACGGATGGGCGCCAACCCCCGGTATTTTTCGATCCCGGATGCCATTTACCGGCGATCCCC
>JBEQLH010000089.1:0-2857 GCA_040326075.1 Anaerolineales bacterium | reverse complement strand
GGTTTGAATGTTTGGGTAGAAGCAGTTGCGGCGCATGCTTCCCAGATAAGCACTTTTTGGTCGGACCTTGATCAGGTGAGGGATGCCATTCGCTCTTATTGGGAGCCTTTCGAGGGCATCAGGCTCTGGCAGGCAGCCTGAATCTGGTGTGGTTGTTCTCAATTGCTGACTTGCAAATCGGGTTGGATTGTGTTAAAATCCCTGCGCGGCGGCGGAAGAGCAGTTATGCAATTCCGAGAAGCCGCATCTCCTTTTCATAATGAGACCAGGATAATCCTGAGAATTATTGGGGATTGGAATTCGAAATTTACTGAAAGTTTATGGATGAAATTATGCCTCCTTCTTTTTTGACCCCTTCGGGTTTCCAAAAATTGCAAGAAGAGTTGGAACAACTTAGGACGGTTAAACGCCAGGAAGTCGCGGCTCGATTGCGAGAAGCGATGGAAGATGGCGGTGATATGGGTGTCGATCTGGATGCCGAGTACGAAGCCGCAAAGAACGAACAAGCATTCGTCGAAGGACGGATTCAAGAATTAGAATTATTATTAGCGAATGCGAGTGTCATCGAGAACTCTGGGAAACGAGAGGTTGTCGATGTTGGTGCTACAGTCACCATAAAAGAAGGGAGAAGCAAGCCTGAAGTTTATACTGTTGTTGGCCGGGCTGAAGCAAATCCCCGAGAAGGTCGGATTTCAAATGAATCTCCTCTTGGTCGGGCAATTTTGGACCACCGCGCCGGTGATAAGGTAGATGTTGAAGCACCTGGTGGTTCTTTTACTGTGCAAATTGTAAAGGTGGAGTGACACAGGGGCTAACGAACACAAGCCCCGCGCGAGTATCATCTGCGCGGGGCTTTTACTTAACTAGGGAGAGCATATATGCCAAAGGAATACTCAAACTTAGAAAAGATTCGCCTTGAAAAAGTGGACCAATTACGGGAACAAGGAATCGATCCTTATCCTGCCCGCTCTGAACGTTCCCAAACCAACCAGGAAGCCATCCAGGCTTTTGAAACCAGTGAATCATCGGGGGGTGATCAGGCTGTTGAGGCGACCCTGGTTGGACGTTTGCGATCCATGCGCCCGATGGGTAAGATCACCTTTGCCCATATCGAGGATGGGACCGGTCGGGTGCAGCTCTTCCTGAGGGCAAATGACATTGGACAGGAACAGTTGGAATTATTCGGTCGATATTTCGACCTGGGCGATTTTGTTCAGGCCAGTGGGGAGATGTTCCGTACCCGCACTGGTGAGGTTTCGCTGCGGGTAAAAGAATTTCACATGCTGGCCAAGGCGATCACCCCCCTCCCGGCAGCTAAAGATGAGCTGGTCGACGGACAACTTGTTCAGCATGCTACCCTGGCAGAACCAGAAGTGCGTTACCGGCAGCGCTACGCTGACCTGGCAGTAAACTCTGAAATTCGCAGCATCTTTCAGTCTCGGGCAGATGTCGTGCGCGCCTTGCGTGATTTTATGGATAGCAATGGTTTCCTGGAGGTTGAAACCCCCATTTTGCAGCCGATATATGGTGGTGCTGCCGCGCGCCCATTTATCACCCACCACAACCAGCTCAAGCAAGACCTTTATCTGCGCATATCATTTGAACTGTATTTAAAACGATTACTGGTTGGCAACCTGGAGCGCGTTTACGAAATAGGTCGTGATTTCCGAAATGAGGGGGTTGATCGCACTCACAACCCGGAGTTCACGATGCTCGAATTCTACATGGCTTACGCCGATTACAATCACATCATGACTTTCACTGAAGAGATGATCGTCCATGTTGCTGACAAAGTGAGCAACAGCCGAAAAATATCCTATCAAGGACAGGAGATCAACCTGGAACCTCCATGGAGGCGGATCAAGCTCAGTGAAGGCCTGGCGGAAATGGCAGGCATTGATATCGAGCAGCACCCATCAGCAGAGAGCCTGGCGGAAGCCATGCGCGCTAAGGGGCTCGAGCCTGATCCGAAATCAACGCGCGGCAAGCTGATCGAGTCCCTGCTTGGGAATTTCCTTGAGCCAAGACTGATCCAGCCCACGATAATTTATGACTACCCGCGTGATATCTCACCATTGACAAAAAGTAAACCTGAGGACTCCAATACAGTGGAGCGCTTTGAGGCTTTTATGGCCGGAATGGAAATATGCAATGCGTTTACTGAACTAAATGATCCGCTTGATCAGGAGGCTCGATTCCAAGAGATGGGACGTGATTACGCCTCTGACGATGAGGAACGTCATCCCATGGATGAGGATTACCTGCGGGCGATGCGCTACGGGATGCCGCCCAATGGCGGCTTCGGCATGGGAGTAGATCGATTGGTTATGCTGTTCACCGATACGCCAAATATCCGCGAGGTGATCCTGTTCCCGCATTTACGGGAAAGAGTCTAGATTTAATCAAACTGAATCGGGAAGATTTAACCGCACAATATTTGTATACCGGCGTTCGAACTCATGACATGCAGGTTATCTGATTGATTACCTGATCATTTATCGACCTTAAATTGGGGGGCCTTGCTTGATCCGGGCCAACACCTGCTCCAATTCTAGTGTATCCCAGTGCGCTTCTATCCACCAGGTGGCGCCAGCTTGTGCGTAAGGATCGATGATATCGAGGGCGCCTTGCCTGTCATCGCCAGGTGTTTGACCTTCCATAATAATATCGAAAGGCGTATTCTGCTTCCGATTAGCAGTGATGAACTCTTTCATCTCCCTGATCTCATCTGCTGTAGGTGGACTCATTTTAACTTTGCCCTTATCGTCCAATACATTAGGAATTAATCCATCATAGCTGATCACCCGACGCATTGATTTCACGCTGGGCCAGGCACCCACGACCCAAATCGGGATGC
>JBEQLH010000088.1:8137-10214 GCA_040326075.1 Anaerolineales bacterium | reverse complement strand
GCTTCTGCTTGGCGGCGAACATTTTCGGAACCGGGCACTACCAACAGCCGCACCCCATCCGCTACTTTACTGCCTCTCAGTATATTGGCTGCCTGGCGTAGATCAGAAAGGCGTGAGTTGGTGCAGCTGCCGATGAAGACCACATCCAGGGGATGATCTAATAAACGCATCCCGGGCTGCAAATCCATATATATAAGAGCCTTCTCTAAGGTTGCCCTTTTCGTCAGATCTGGCTCGCTTTGCGGATCGGGTATCGTCTGGCTGATCGGGATACCCATTTCCGGGTTAGTACCATATGTAACCATCGGTTCCAGTTTCGAGACATCCATTTTGATCGACTTATCAAAATCTGCTCCAAGATCCGAAGGTAATCTCCGCCAGGATT
Source organism: Anaerolineales bacterium (assembly GCA_040326075.1). GTDB lineage: Bacteria > Chloroflexota > Anaerolineae > Anaerolineales > UBA4823 > PFL25. The sequence goes on along the minus strand of JBEQLH010000088.1, from coordinate 9,829 downwards.
TCAGGGATGACTCCCAGGCCTCCCCTCTGGGGACAAACTCTCTTCCAGCCAGATATTCAAAGGTCGTATCATCCGGTGCGATCATTCCTGCCCGCGCTCCAGCCTCGATTGACATGTTGCACAAAGTCATCCGTGCTTCCATTTGCAGAGCCTGTACCGCTGGTCCGCCATACTCAAAGATGTAACCGTTACCGCCACCAATCCCGATTGCAGCAATCAGACTCAAGATCATATCCTTGGCGGTCACACCAGCCGTTAATTCACCCTCGAAATTCACCTGGTAGGTCCGTGGACGATTCTGCAGGGTGCACTGGGTCGCCAAAACATGCGCTACCTCGCTGGTGCCAATTCCGAAAGCCAATGTCCCGAACGCTCCATGGGTAGCCGTGTGGCTGTCGCCGCAAACAATTGTCATCCCTGGCTGGGTTAGTCCCAGCTCTGGACCAATAACATGAACGATGCCGCGTGATGGGTGATCCAAGTCATATAGCGAGATGCCGAATTCCTCACAATTGGCTTGCATTTGGCGCAGCTGGTTTGCAGCCAGTTCGTCAGCCATTGGCAGGGACAAACTGGTTGTTGGTGTGGAGTGGTCCATCGTCGCAACTGTGCGATCCGGTCGCCGCACACGCAAGCCTTTTTCCCGTAATTCCGTGAATGCCTGGGGCGAGGTGACCTCATGCACGAGGTGCAGGTCAATATACAGCACCTCGGGTGAGTCAGGTTCTTGGGTAACGATATGGGCATCCCATATTTTTTGGAAAAGTGTCCTTGGTTCTCGCATAAATTCCTGTTGAAATGAGGTTCTTAAGTAATCTAATATATTAGTTTGAATGCAGCATTCATCATCATTGGTAAACCAGTACTATTTCGACTGGCCTCACCAAGTCCTGGCTTCAAGCCTTGCTCATACCAAACTGGAGGTATCCCATTTCCCCGGTATTGTTCTCGGTTCGGGGAAAGGATCTGGTTTCCAATCAGGTGCATCTTGTTCGGCATCAGCAGTCTCAACTGGTTGTTTTTCTTCACTTTGCTGTTCAAGGTTCTCATTCTGGGATGCAGTTATTTGCGATTGGAACGCGGACACATCCCACTTGGACGGGATTGTCCTCGGTTTCGAGAACTTTTCGGGACGTGATTTGGGATCATATTCCTCATTCTTTTCATATTCGGTAGTCATACTTTGCTCCTCTCAGGTGGTATTGTCACCATCGTTTCTTTGTTCGCTGTGTTTAGCTCTCTATGCTTGCCTGTTGTGATCAAAAGCTTGTTTAGGGCGGCCAAATATGCTTTGGCGCTTGCCACGATAATATCGGTATCTGCCCCATATCCACCAAATGTACGTGAGCGTACCTGTCCGTTTTGGGGTGATGTGCGCTGCGGAATAGAGCTGTTATCTGCTTGCAAACGGACAGTCACTTCACCCAACGCGTCAATCCCCTCTGTCACCGCATGAACGTTGAATTCCACCAGCGTGTTTGGGATGCCGATTATCGCATCGATTGTTTTGAAGGCAGCATGTACTGGACCGGTGCCGACCGAAGCATGTGTGTATTGCTCTCCTTCAGGTCCGCGCAGTTTGACAGTTGCCGTTGGCATTCCCATCGTTCCACAGGCAACCTGCAATCCTTCCAGGCTGAAAACCTCCTGTGATTGGTAGGATTGATCTTCGATCAAGGCTTCCAGGTCAGC
>JBEQLH010000088.1:0-8037 GCA_040326075.1 Anaerolineales bacterium | reverse complement strand
GTGACTTCGGCCTGGCGTGCCCCAGCCTGAATGCCTGCCAGTGTATTAGCTGTCGCCATTCCCAAATCGTCGTGACAGTGGACTGAGACGATTGCATTATCTATACCTGGTGTGTTTGCCATGATGTCACTTATCAGGCCGCCGAATTCTTCCGGGGTCGTATAACCTACTGTGTCCGGTATATTCAGGGTTGTGGCACCGGCTTTGATAGCTTCACCCAATACCAGGTAAAGGAATTCGGGGTCGCTGCGTCCGGCGTCCTCTGGGGAAAATTCCACATCATCACAATAGGATTTGGCATATGCCACCATCTCTCTCACTTGCTCGACAACTTCCTCGGCATCCATTCGCAGTTTGTACTGCATGTGAATCGGTGAGGTCGCCAGGAAGGTATGGATCCGTGGGCGCGCAGCTTCCCTCACCGCCTCCCATGCTGCGTCAATATCCTGCTTGGAGGCACGTGCAAGACCGCAGATAATCGGCACTGGTCGCTGCAGCTCCCCTTCTCCTTCCAATGCATTCCCGACTTCGATGGCGATCCGCCGTACTCCCTCCAGGTCATCTGGGGAAGCAGCTGGAAAACCAGCCTCGATCACATCCACACCAAGACGCGTCAGCCCGCGAGCGATCTCTACTTTCTCGGCAGATGTCAGCGTGGCCCCTGGGGATTGCTCGCCATCACGCAAGGTTGTGTCGAATATTCGCACGTAATTAGGATTCATTACTACCTCTCAACTTCTCTCTCCAGATGATCAAGTCATCCACTGATTTCTACCCACTTCATCGACCTTCCCATTTCCGAAGAGATGTCGTGCCTGATAAGGTCTCCGCATCTAAAAATTCAGTCACCCGGTTTAATCTCCACAGGATCAATAAAGGGCATCATCTCACGCAGTTCAGAACCCACTTTTTCAATTGGGTGATCCTGTTCTTTCCGCCTCTGCTCATTGAACCAGGGACGTCCCTTTTCGTTCTCCTCAATCCAGGCACTGGCATAAGTGCCATCTTGTATATCTTTGAGCATCCGATGCATTTCGTACTTGGTCTCTTCCGTCACGATCTTCGGTCCACCAGTGTAATCCCCGTGCTCGGCGGTATCAGAGACGGAATAGCGCATATAATTCAAACCACCGCGGTACATCAAATCGACGATCAACTTGAGCTCATGCATGCATTCGAAATATGCCAGTTCAGGTTGGTAACCAGCCTCAACCAGTACCTCAAAAGCAGTTTTGACCAGCGCAGAAACCCCACCGCAAAGCACAGTCTGCTCACCGAAAAGGTCTGTTTCAGTCTCTTCCGTAAAGGTGGTCTCTAAGACACCAGCCCGGGTGGAACCCAGTGCAAAGGCGTATGATAGGGCATTTGCTTTCGCCTGACCGCTGAGATCCTGGTGGACTGCTAATAATGAAGGAGTTCCTTCGCCTTCCTGGAAAAGCTCACGCACCCGGTGTCCTGGGGCTTTCGGGGCTACCATGCTCACATCCACCTCCTCCGGGGGCACAATTGTCCCGTAGCGGATATTGAATCCGTGAGCGAACATCAAGGTTTTTCCAGTCTCCAAATACGGTGCCACCTGCTCGGTGTACGTGGTTGGCTGCGTGGTATCTGGGGTGAGCATCATAATCGTGTCCGCCCATTTCGCAGCTTCATCGATTGTTGTAACCTTCAAACCCTCTGCCTCAGCTTTGGGCCACGATTTACTTCCCGATCTCAAACCCACCCTTACTTCAATTCCGCTGTCTCGAAGGTTTAATGCATGTGCATGCCCTTGTGAACCAAAACCAACTACAGCCACCTTCTTGCTTTTGATTAAGGTTGGGTCGACATCTTTGTCATAATAAATCGTTGCCATAAATATTCCTCTTTACCCTTTAGAATGTACTGGAGTGAACATAGTTCCCTTTGTAAAAGTTCAGTTAACAACGCTCTCTTGCTCATGTTTCCCGTTGGCGCCCGGAGCATAGCGTATGCCCGAAGCAGTCCCGCGCATCATGGCTACCTGACCGGTGCGCACCATTTCTAAGATACCCATTGGTCGCAGCAGCTCTAGTAAACTCTCAATCTTATCTTCCGTCCCGGTGATCTCAACGATGACCGAATCAGAAGCCACATCAACTATTCGGGCTCGAAATATGGACGCCAGGTTAGCGATCTCAGCCCGTTGATCTGATGTAGCCGACACCTTGATCAATGCCAGATCACGGGTCACCGCAGCCTGGTTGGTCACGTCTTGGACATCAATCACATTGACGAGTTTATAGAGGTTGGCTTCCACCTTTCGTGCATCCACGCTGCTGTTATCGAGCACGATCGTCATGCGAGAGATATCCGGCTTCTCGGTCTGCCCGACGTTGAGTGATTCAATATTGAAGTTGCGGCGGCGAAAAAGGGATGCTACCCGGTTGAGCACACCGGGTTTGTTTTCTACCAGAGCGATTAGTGTGTGTTGCATATTATTATCCTCTCAATCAGCAGCTGTTAATTGATCGCGAATGGGGCGGCGGATCATATTATCCAAGTCAGCACCCGTCGCCACCATCGGGTAAACTGCTTCTTCTTTCTCCACTCGGAAATCGATCAGCACCGGACCAGGCGTCTGGCGAGCAAATTCAATCGCTGGGCGCACTTCATCAGGCTCTGATACTCGTTTGGCTGGGATGCCATGAGCTTCCGCGATCTTGACAAAATCTGGGCCGATTAAAGGCGTGCCTGCGTAGCGACTCTCGAAGAAGAATTCCTGCCATTGGCGAACCATCCCTAAAAATCGGTTGTTCATAATGGCAATTTTTATATTCGCGCCTTCCTGAATCGCCGTTGATAGCTCAGCTTGGGTCATCTGGAAACTCCCATCCCCGTCTATCAGCCATACTTCATCGTCTGGTTTGGCAAACCAGGCTCCAATTGTCGCCGGTAAACCGAAACCCATCGTCCCCGCGCCACCTGAGGTGAGCAAGCGATTTGGTTTTTCAAAAAGGTAGTACTGTGCTGACCACATCTGGTGTTGTCCCACCCCGGTTGTCACGATTGCTTCACCATTGGTGGCTTCCCAGATATCATGGATCACATGTGCAGTGTACAGTTTCCCATCATTCGACCATGACAAGATATCGCGGGCTTTGCTTTCGTTCCGCCACTCTTCGATCTGAGCCAACCATCCTTCGTGATCGTATTCGTCCAATAGGGGGATCAAATCGGTGAGCACCGTATTCAAATCACCAATCAGGGGCACGTCAACTTCCACATTTTTGTGCACTTCTGATGGATCAATTTCGACATGAATCTTTTGGGCTCGGGTTGCATAAGTGCGCATATTGCCTGTTACCCGGTCGTCGAAGCGCATACCGAATGCCAGCAGTAAATCGGCATTTTGGATCGCCAGGTTTGAGTATGCCTCCCCATGCATCCCCATCATCCCCAAACTTAGCGGGTCCGAAGCTGGGAAGGCTCCCAAACCCAGGAGGGTCATCGAAACGGGTGTTTGCGTCTTGGTGGCAAAGTGGCGCAGAGTCTCCATAGCGCCTGACATCATCACACCATGACCGGCCAGGATCACCGGGCGCTCTGCCTGCTCGATCAGCTCAATGGCTTTCTTAATATCTTCCATTGGAGCATGTGTGGGTGGCTGGTAACCGGGCAGGGAAACCTTCTCCGGAAAAGCATATTCGACCTCTTCGACCTGAGCGTTCTTGCAGATATCGATCAACACTGGTCCTGGACGACCACTGCGAGCAATATAAAATGCTTCCCTGACCACTTCCGCGACCTCATCCGCCCGAGTGACAAGGAAGTTGTGCTTAGTGACCGGTAGGGTGATGCCTGTTACGTCTACTTCTTGAAATGCATCACCCCCGATAAGATCGGAGTGCACCTGACCGGTGATGCATACGATTGGTGAAGAGTCCATCATCGCCGTGGCAATGCCTGTAACCAGGTTGGTTGCCCCAGGACCTGAGGTCGCCATGGCGACGCCAACCTTGCCGGATGCCCGGGCATACCCATCGGCCATATGGGCAGCCCCTTGTTCATGACGGACCAGCACATGGTGCACTGGGTAGTTGAGCATGGCATCGTAAACCGGCATGATCGCTCCCCCAGGTAGTCCAAAGACCACCTCCACACCTTCCCGAACCATACATTCCCATAATATTTCGGCTCCACTTTTTTTTGTCATATCTTCCTCACTCACTTGATAATTGCGAATTGCATGTTCAGGGGAGCTCATCGGAGACAGTTGTAAAAATGAGCACCCTCAGGGACAGCTAATGCTGCAATGTTCAATAAGAAATCAAATTAATACTGCTCCGCTGCTCGCGCTGGTAACCATGCGCGAGTACCGGCGCAACCAGGAACTGTTGGTCTTAGATTCAAACTTTGGAAGCCCTTCCAAACGGTTTTGAATCTCTTCATCGCTTAACCTTACGTTTAGGCTGCGGGCAACCAGATCAATTTCGATCATATCTCCGTCTTTTAGTGCGGCAATTGGTCCTTGCGCAGCTGCCTCTGGGCTGATATGCCCAATGCACACACCCCGCGTACCCCCTGAGAAGCGTCCGTCTGTGATCAAGGCCACTTTTTCACCTAATCCCATCCCCATAATCGCTGACGTGGGGGAGAGCATTTCCTGCATTCCAGGACCGCCCCTTGGTCCTTCGTAGCGGATGACAACCACATCGTTGGGTTGGATTTGATTGTTGAGGATTCCCACCATCGCTTCTTCCTGGCTCTCGTAAATACGCGCCGGTCCGCTGAGTTGCTGAATATCTGCCGCGACACCACCGATCTTTATTACTGCGCCTTCTGGAGCCAGATTTCCAAACAGGATTGCCAGGCCGCCGACCTGGCTATGCGGATTCTCCAGTGGATGGATAACTTCCTGATCTTCTATTTTCACTCCTCTAATTGAATTCCCAAGTGTGGTGCCAGTTACTGTCAGGCGCTCCATGTGCAGCGTGTTCCCGGATCGGGCAATTTCATTCAGTATGGCAGGGACGCCGCCAGCCCGGTGTATATCCTCCATATGCCATTTACCAGCCGGGCTGACCTTACACAGGTAAGGCACCTGGTCGGCCACCGTGTTGATGCGCTCCATGGGATAGTCCAACCCGGCTTCATGTGCCAGCGCAAGGGTGTGCAGCACCGTATTGGTGCTGCCTCCCATAGCCATATCCAGCGCGAAGGCATCATCAATTGCATCGGCTGTCACCACTTTACGTGGTGTTATGTCTGCTTCCACCAGGGTCATGATCTGCCGGGCGGCTTGCAGCGCTAAAGCTTCACGCTCCTTGCTCAATGCCAGTGCAGTTCCGTTGTAGGGCAGCGCCAACCCCAAGACTTCAAGCAGGCAGTTCATCGAGTTGGCTGTGAATAGACCGGAACAGGAACCACAAGTTGGGCAGCTGTACTTCTCTAAGGTATTTAATCGTTCCTCGTCGATCTTTCCAGCTTTGAAGGCGCCAACCCCTTCAAAGACTGAGATCAGATCAACTACTTCACCTTCTGGTGTCATGCCGGCTGCCATTGGACCTCCAGAGATAAATATCGCCGGAATATCCACCCTCAGCGCGGCCATGATCATCCCTGGCACAATTTTGTCGCAGTTGGGTATGCACACCATCCCATCGAACTGGTGAGCCTGGATCATGGTCTCAACACTGTCTGCAATTAATTCTCTTGAAGGCAGACTGAACTTCATTCCGGCATGGCCCATGGCAATGCCATCATCTACGCCAATCGTGTTGAATTCAAAAGGAACCCCACCAGCATTTCGAACTGCTTCCTTAATCCCCTTTCCAAACTCCTGCAGGTGAACATGACCAGGCACAATATCAACATAGGAGTTGACGATGGCGATGAAGGGCTTTGAAAAATCTTCCTCTTTCACCCCAGTCGCTCTAAGCAGTGCCCGGTGGGGGGCTCTTTCAAATCCTTGCTTGATCTGGTTCGAACGCATATTCTTCACCTGGTGAATAAAAAAAGGACTGCCTGGTTTGGGCAGTCTCGAAATAAACTTGCTGAAAACTTTTCGCTTGGCCTATACTCTGGAAAAGGCTCTAGCTGCCCAAAGGAGTCTCTGGTTCTCAATAATAATGAGAACCAAAATTAAAGCAACCAGAATAAGAGAGAGGATCGATAATGACATCATTTAATAAATTTCCTTGCGAATTCAAAATATTTTACACAACAAATTTATTTATGTCTACTGGCAAAATAAACAAAAAATTGTCGCTTTATTTGTATACTTTGACTATATAGCTATAACCCCCATCCTAACACCAAATTCAAGGAAAATGGTCTCCCCCACTATTTAAGGAGAAAATTTCGACTTCACCTACTTTTTCCTGATTTTCTTTCATCAGCAGATGGTTTTCCCCGTATTCCAGATCGCATACGGGAAATATGGAGGGCAAGCTGTGCAGCTAAACGGGTCTCAGGTTTGTCCAGATCTAAATCCGCAATCTCCGCGATGCGCTCAAGGCGGTAAATTAAAGTGTTGCGATGGATGAACAGCGCTTCGGCAGTTTGGGATATATTGCCGTTGTGCTCGAAGTAGCTCTCCAGGGTTAGGAGCAGCTCTCGGCCTCCCTCGTATGCCAGCAGCGGGCCAATTATTTCCTCCTGAAAAGCTATCAGCTCCGGATTGTGTTCGAATTGAAACAGCAGGCGGTATACTGAAAGGTCTGGGAAATAAAGCGCTTTGCGTTCTTCGAAGCGGCGTGCCATTTCGAGCGCTTGCCCTGCTTGACGGAATGAATCCCGCCAGGCGGATAACTCCCGGACTGGATTTCCAATCCCACAGCGGATTGGTACCTCTGGGTATTCCTGGAAAGCCTGATCTATCGCAGCCTGTCCAAACTCGAGGGCTATTTCAGGCCTCAAGGTAGCGGTTGGAAGTTCACAAAAGCTGACAACTTCCACACCGATTGGACTGGTCATGGTTTTCAAGCTCATGCGACTGACTTCCCCATTCACGATCGTCTCCAGGCGTCTGCGAGATGGTGGTGATGGTGCATCCCAGGCGAAACGTAAAGCTACATGATCTTGGGTCAAATCCACACCTACAGCTTCCGCCCACATTTGAGAATCCCGCGGGGATAAATTCTCTTGCAGCAGCACGGTCAGCAAATCACCTTTTAACCGCTTTTCTGTCTCTCTAATGGCTTTGCTGCGCGCCATTTCTGCTGCACAAACCAGGCTCCCTTGTTCCGCTACCAGATAATCCAGCACATCCAGCGCTCCTGCCACTCCCACTAGTGATAGATAACCCCGCGCCAATTCTCCCACAGTTATGGGGATCACCAACCGTGCCAGGCCTCCTGGGATATCTTGGGTTACGATCGTCTGCTGGCTTCCAGCCCGTTTGCGATCCAACAGTGAATCAGGTAAGGAGTGTAAAGATCCCAGCTGCTTGATAACATCCTCCCAGATCGCCACCAGTGCTGAGGATGGGTACTCTGCCAGGATTCGACCGCGCTTATCCTGGACGAGAATTCCTTCTCCTGATATGTCTGACATGGCTTTCACCAGGCCATCCAGACCTTTCTCCTCTGCTTCCAATTTCGAGAGCTGGGCGTGGATTTTTGCCCCGCGTTCGTGCTGGCCTGCCCGCTGGTTTATCAATATCGTCAGCAGTGTCCGCTGGGCTTGGCTGAGATTGTTTTCTCCTGAAATAACTGCTACGTACATATTTTTGGGCAGGGTTAATTTTGGTAGTGGTTCCTCCCCCATAATCAGAACTGCTGCAGCTTCTTTTTGGTTCGCCTTTGCCAGCAGCTTGCTGCTGACGTCACCTGCAGGCAGGAGCACAATGTCACCCTCACACACCTGCTCCAGGGATAACGCGATCCAATTTACATTTATCTCTTTCGTTGGCGCATCTGAAAGCCATTCATAAGGTTCAGAAAATGCCAGACGGAGGAGTTCATTGAGATCGGATGCTTTTGTTGACATATCACCTGACTAAAATCGAGGTCCTTGATGATTACAAATCGCTGCATTTAAGCGTCCTCGAAGATAAGAAATAAATTATAGCATGGG
>JBEQLH010000319.1:1820-3502 GCA_040326075.1 Anaerolineales bacterium | reverse complement strand
TCCCGCTTTTTTCAGCGGGACGTAGTCCCGCCCTCGGGGGACAGGCTTGCGGGGCGAGACCCCAGCGGGGTCGAAGAATCTCCTTGATCATCATCCCCCAACCACCACAGTCCATCCGCAATAATGATCTAGATCTCCCAGCAGACATCGCTGCCCCCATCCTTGCACAGAGCCGAAGGCGGCTTTTCGCTCGCAGGCGGTCTGCGACCCCCATCATCTCGATCGTAAGCTACATCTTTACTTAGGCCACGAGCGCAGCGTGAAAAAGTGGCGTCGGATGCAGCTCTGACAGCCACGCTGGTGGGATGCCCCTGGCTTCGCTCAGGATAAACCTTAGGGCACGCAGCGGGCTATCCAGGCTCGGCTAGAGAGTGGGGCGTCGGCAGACCTGATGGAGAAAATGGATTATTGAGGGGGTATTAGGATACTTCTTTTCACCACCAATAAATATTAGACAACAAATAACGCACTAAAAATATACATGCCTAGAAGATAACCAAGAACAACACCGATCACAGCGCCAACCCAACCAAAATAAGCAAATCCATAATAGCCACCTAAAATTGAACCTGCCAAAACAGAGAAGGCTAAACCCAGACGAAGAATGCAAGAGCGATAGTTTCCCGTTGTTTTATCATCATTGCCTGTAAAGAAATCTACGAAGGATTCTTTAACTTTATCAAAAGTAGTAGGTTTTCCAAAGGAGATATCAGTTTCGATATACCTGACTAATTCCCATATGGTGTTGATTTCATTTGCATCCTCAAAATTGATCCCAACTCCGTGTTTATCTATTGTCTTAGTTAATTCGACAATTCCCTGAGAATCCATATCTAAATCTTCGCGGAACTTAGCATAAGAAGTGACATCATCTTCTTCATAGGAAAACACTTCAACGAGGGTTTTCTTAATCAGCTTAAATGTTTGATTCAACGGAATGCCCTCCTGGAATCCTTTTCACTTACCCAGGCTAAGCTAAACAGTAAGAATACTATAGCAAAAAAAGAATTGTAGAGCAAGGAATGGATTAAAAATCGATTGCTGAGCAAAGTTCATCTGAGACAAATGGGAGTGAGAAGCTAAGAAGTGAAAACAGAGAAGGAGCGAGGATGTATAGCATACTGAGATAGAGGAAACGAGAAGCCTCTTTGAGCGCAGAGAAGTCATCGTTTCGCTCACAAGCGGTCTTTGACCCCCGTAATCCCGATCATCGGACGCTGCCTGATGCTCTGCTCCAATTAGCTCTTGACTCAACCCTCATTTTCCTGTAATATGTAATCAGGTTACATATCTTCAAGCGACATGTTTAGCGGGAGGACAATGGAAATTACGACAGAAATCCAATCTAATTTACCACTTACCGAGACCACCTTATATATACTGCTCAGCCTGGCACCCGGCCCCATGCATGGATATGCCATCATGAAGGATGTGCGCGCCCTCAGCCATAATCGGGTGGAGCTGAGTACCGGCACGCTGTACAGCGCTCTCAAGCGTCTGCTCGACCAGGGCTGGATTCAACGCGCCGAAGACCCTGATCCAATCGCCGCCAATGATGGACGCAATCGCAAGGCTTATGTCCTCACTGACCTTGGCAGCAGTATTTTGCAGGCTGAAGTGGACCGCCTGCAAAGCCTGGTCGGCATAGCCCGTGGGCGTGTTTTGGGAAAGGCGTACTGAAC
>JBEQLH010000319.1:0-1720 GCA_040326075.1 Anaerolineales bacterium | reverse complement strand
CAGGTTGGTGTACCCCCCTCTCCAGAGGCTGCCTTCCTGGGAAATGTGGGTGGTTACGCGCTGTATTCACTATTAGCAATTGTGTTCTATCGGAGGGGTTAGTTGCTCTCAAGCACCAGAGAGTATGCCATGTGGAAGCTGCCATGAAAATTGAATCCAGTCAAAGCATTCACGAAACGCTGTATACCATACTGCTGCACCTTTATCCGTCTGAATATCGGCAAGAGTTCGACAGGGAGATGCGGGAGGTTTTCTCGCAAGCCATCGCCGATGCGTCCACGAGGGGCACATTTTCATTGGGGTTGCTGTTGATAAATGAGCTGCTCGATCTACCTGTCTCGTTGCTGCGCGTTCATAAGCAGATCAGGTACAACAAAACGATTGCCAACCCCGCAGCCAACCTAAACGCTCCACTTGAACTCTCCTGGCGGGAACTCCTGGTTGCGTTGGCGGTCTTCCTGCTGCCTGCCATGATGATCCTGGCAAATCCGGTGATGACCCCGGCTCTGGAGACTACCCAATCGCCAGGAATCTCTGCGGTGCTGCTGTTCCTGGCGGTCATGATCGCTGCAGGTTTGCTTCGTGGTGTGCCGCTCTGGTCTGTGCCATATCTTGGCATCATCCTGGTCGTCGCCGGCTACCTCTACCTCTTCCAGTGGGTAGCCAGCCTGGTCAGCCCGGCGCTGATCTCCAATTTCTCACCCGGTCAGTGGGACCGCAGCACCTACCTGCTGCTCAAAGTCATCTCCAATGGGATGCTGTGGTTGATGCTGTTTTGCCTGACCTTGCTGGTGGTCGCGCTGCTGGCATTATTGAACCGCTTCCAACCCTTGTTTTCCCGCACCCGTCACGACTGGACCATGCTGTCCTATATCCTCTATGGAGAGTCGGTCTTCGCCCTGATTTTCCTATTTAATAACCACCGCTTCGACCGCTCATTCATCATCGCCAGCTTACTCTGCCTGGGGGTGGGTCTCTGGTTCTACCTGCGCTATGCCGCCAGCTGGAAGCGCCTCCTGGCGCTGCTTGGCGGATTGAGCCTGGCGATGTGGATCGCCATATTCGGCGCTGCGGTCAGCACGGGAGCTGGTGGGTCCCTTGGAGAGTTGCTCACTCTCAACCATGCCCGGGATATATTTGATATACGCGCCCTCAATTCCTCATCTGGACTGCTGCTCTTGATTTGGCTCGGGATGCTCATCATGCTCTTGCTGCCGACCCTGCTGGCCAGGCGACCAGGCCGGTTCGGCCAAGGCAGCCAGGGGGGAGATAATTTCCATGCAAACTATTCTATATGAATCCGCGATTAGCTTCTCGATGCTGCTGGCCGCCATCCCTTCCATTTTGGTGCTCGTAGCAGGGCAATGGTACATCACTAAAAAAGGCTCCCAAAACCGGAAACATACCTGGGTTCTGGTCTGGTTGGTTTGTGCCATCCTGCTGGCAATTCCATTTACGCTGTTCTCTGCAGCATTTTTCACCACGGCTCCGGGGCTGATCCTATTCCTGGTGATCCCGGTGCTTGTAGGGTTGCAGGCACTGCTGTTGATCCACTGGCGTGAAGTCTACTCCTTATGGTGTGAGCAGAAAATCCTGGTATCTATTCTGGTGATGACACTGATCGCGGTCCTGGCGAGCACTGCCCTAGGGGATCCGTGGCTGACCGCTTTGTTGATCGGACCCGCCCTCGCCATAACAGCTGTATGGGCTGTTGGCACGC
>JBEQLH010000087.1:0-10342 GCA_040326075.1 Anaerolineales bacterium | reverse complement strand
GTGATCGAAGGCGGGACCCGCAGCAATGTCATCCCCGCCCAGGCCACAGCGCACATCGATCTGCGCGCCTGGACCCCTCAGGAAGCTGAACGGATCGAAAAGGCTATCAGGGAAATGAAGCCTGTCCTGCCCGGCGTGGGGTTAGAAATTAGCGGGGGTTTTGATCGACCGCCAATGGTGCGCAGCCAGGAAGTTATCGATCTCTTCCAGAAAGCTTATAAGGTTGGTGAAAAATTGGGATTCGATTTTCAGGAGGGTTCAACCGGCGGAGGCAGCGATGGAAACTTCACCGCCGCCCTGGGTGTGCCAACTCTGGATGGTCTTGGCGCGATGGGCGACGGCGGCCATGCCGTTCACGAGCACATTCTACTCTCCCATTTACCTGAGCGGACATCGTTTCTGGCGGCACTCCTGGTAGAACTTTAATCAAATCCACTGCAGGATAAATAAAACATGGCTCCTGGTAGAGTTAAGGAGCCACGATTCTATCTAATTTGCGGATTTATTTCTCATCGGGAAGAACGCGCCCGTTTGATTTCTCCCAATCCTCATCACTGACCAGGGTGACCACGCGATATCCTTCGGCGTAAGCCATCTCTTTACCCTGACCGCGTTCAGCCGCCCATTCTTTGATGCGTGGCTCTGGGTCCCAGTCCTTCATCTGGGATTTGTGAGCGCGCAATGCCGTGATCTTCAGATCGATGGTACCTTCTATATTCACGAACAGATCGCTCCCGCTCCAGCCGGTTACGTAAACCTTGCGTGGTTTATGGGCTGTTATGCCTTCTTCTTCAATTTCTTCAAACAGGTTTGGCTGTCCGGCTGCTGGGAAGATGGCATCCAGGGCCGCGGTCGCTGCTGCCCGGTGGTCTGGATGGTTGATGTAAGTATCGCCTGCCCACACGATGGTTGGATCCCCACAGATCACAATCTCCGGTTTGAAGCGTCGAATTTCACGCACCAATTTTTTGCGTAAATCCAGGTTGGGCTGCAGCATGCCGTCCGGCGCTCTCAGGAAAACCACGTCCTCCACACCGACGATTTCAGCTGCAGCCAGCTGTTCTTTTTCCCGGATTTTGGAGGCTTTATCTTTGGTCATTCCAGTTTCAGCGATACCCACCTCGCCGCTGGTGCAAAGCACGTAAGCGACTCTTGACCCGGCTTTAACCCAGCGGGCTACGGTCCCGGCACATGAAAACTCAATATCATCCGGGTGGGCTACAATCACCATCGCGCTCTTTGGCGTGTACAAGGTGCTCATAAATTTAGTTTGTACTCCTTTGGAATATTGATCTTGACTATTTTACCTTTTATATACGTAGTTTGGAAAACCACCTTGGAGAAGATTGATGATAAGCCAGGCACGTGATGGATAGACATTCTTTACACCCAGCTCCCCATATCTAGCCTTGCCCTCTAAAATAAACGCATCTGTCCACGATTTATTCTCACGAGTGAGATTCAGGTTGGCAAGGTTGATATTAGACTGGGTCGCAACACACAAATTTCCCACCTTTTGACAGTTCAGCGTTTCTTCAAGCAGTTTGTTTTTTTCGCCAATTCCCTTGGAATTTGGGTTGCCATCCCAGGGCTACTTTGCTGAGATGCCAACACCCCAATATTTCTTCTTGTTCTGTTAAATTTCTGCTCTTCCTAAAACTAAATCCACGCCCGTTTAATACATCGCATCTGGAAAGGTATTAACGCCGGCGCATTTTCCAATTTGCTTGACCATGCGCAGACCATCCCACCTGGCATCAATTGAATCTAAAACCCCATCATGGATGGCCCATGCACGCCCGCGCACCGTTTGCCACTGGTCAGATTGTCGAAAAAGTGTGCTGCTATCCAGCGCACTGTGCAATCGTCCGCCTGGTTGGAATTCTACATGGACCTCATTCATCAATTTGTGGCCCCGCAAGTATGCAAAACCACGCCTCTCGAACAACCAGGCGGAAGCGTAGGTGAGCGGTTCCAGGAAATATTCCTGGTGGCCCAGCGTTACCAGAAAGGTCTCTAAGTGTTCGATGACCATCTCTGAGGTTCGCAATCCGCTGCGGGTCTGACCTGGGGCTAACCCGTCAAGCATGGCTTTTTCCTCTTCAACCTTATTGCGTCGGGCTGTCCCAAGGAGGGTGGGTCTGCCTGCTTCATCGAATTCGATATCGTAGCGCGGGCTGTCAGGATCGTTTACCTGCATAAAACCAAGTTCTACCCGATTGCTGTAGTTGTCAGAGAGTTGCAGCTCGAATAGATTGTCAGGGTGAATTTTATCGCTGTGTAGGATGATCTCGACTGAGCTTGTATCTGGATTGGCTGTTAATCGAACTGGTTGAGAGCTGTCAGGACTTTTCCAGGTAATGGGATCAATACTGTAGTGCCTCATCAGCTCTGGTGGGAGTAATGAACGATAGATCCTTTCCTTTGTGTTCTCTGGCAGGCTGTTAAGCTGCTTGAACGAGATCGGGATGGTTGGATCACGATCAAGATGCTCTGTGGGTATTGGAGCAGATCCAAGGACGTTATTCTTAGGTGGTCTTTTAATTCTTAATGCTCGAATCATAATGGCTGGACTTTATCATTTGTTAATCCTCCCCAAACAGTAAACTGGAGAAGTATTTCAAAAATAACGGGAATTAGACTCTCTCTTCATAAATTCATCCTGGTTACCTGATAGGGGAGATTCCTCATCTGGACTGACCTCAATTTAAGGTGGAGGGATTATAACACCTAAATCTGAGTAAATAGATGATATTAGTATTATTGAAGGATATCTTTTTAAGAATTATGGCAAGTCAAAATGAATGATTGGCGTGAAAACTGACTTTTGACACTTGCATAGGATAAGGTTTTTCTGTAATCTCAATATACAGGTCAATAATTGTCCTTTTGAAACTGATCCACAACTCGTTTTCATGATATGAGAAGATTAAGCACACGAATCACAATCTAAGGAAGGAAGGCTGCCATGAAACTTAAAGGACTGCATATACTGCTGACATACCAGTGCAATTTCGAATGCAATCACTGTTTTGTATGGGGCAGTCCCTGGCAATCAGGTACGCTGACTTTAAAGCAGCTCGAGGATATCTATCGCCAGGCGAAAGATGCTGGCACGGTGACCTCCGTTTATTTCGAAGGTGGAGAACCGTTTCTCTATTACCCGATCCTGGTTAAGGCAGTTCAATTGGGGAAGGAGTACGGATTCAAACTCGGCATAGTCTCAAACAGTTATTGGGCTACCACGAAAGAAGATGCCCTTGAATGGCTGCAGCCATTTGTTGGCATGCTCGAGGATCTCTCTGTGAGCAGCGATCTGTTTCATTACGATCAATTGATGAGCCAACAGGCCAAGAACGCCTGTCAGGCTGCAGAAGAGCTGGGAATCCCCATCGGCACCATCAGCATTGCCACGCCTGAAACACTGGAAGTCGATCCTGCAGTCGGCCAGCTCCCCTTAGATGAATCGGGCGTCATGTTCCGCGGGCGCGCCGCGGCAAAGCTGGTTGGAAAGGTCACCCATAAACCCTGGACTGAATTTGTCGAATGCCCATATGAAGATCTGCGTGAACCCGGGCGCATCCACCTGGGTCCGCTGGGGAACCTGCACATCTGCCAGGGCATAAGCATTGGCAACCTGTTTGAACAGCCTCTAAAGGAAATCTGTGCTGCTTATGACCCGGATCAGCATCCAGTTACGGGTCCCTTATTAGCTGGCGGTCCTGTCGAGCTTGTGCGTCGTTATAACCTGCCGCACAACGATGAATATGCCGATGCTTGCCATCTGTGCTATTCCGCCCGGATTGCCTTGAGAGAGCAGTATCCCAGTTATTTGGGTCCGGATCAGGTTTACGGTCTCTACGATAATTGAACACCTTTATCAATCCAGTTGATCGAGTATCACTGTGATCCGCGGTTCCATGGATATAATCTGCTTTGCAGCTCTTGCCATCAGGATGAATATTTGCTATCCTAGAATTGAAGTTTCGCACAAATGATAATATCTGCTGGTCGAAAGGGAAAACGCCCTGAAACGCTCAATGACTTGACTGCCCTCCTGGATCCTGCAGGAGGGCACTTTGTCACCTGGATCAATCCTTGATCGATTTATCAAATGATTAAATACCATAAGATTCAATAGCTGGCGACTTGGCATCTGAGGCCAGGAAGGAGGATAGAACCATGTCTGGAAAACTAGTCGGTAAAGTGACACACTTCTATGATCGCATTGAGGTGGCTGTGATCGACCTGAAAGATGCCCTTCAGGTTGGAGACCAGGTGCATTTCTTTGGGCGTTCAACCGATTTTCGTCAGGAAATTGGCTCCATGCAGGTTGAGCACCAACCGATCTCCGAGGCCGAAAAGGGCCAGGAAGTAGCAGTGAAAGTTGAACGGCGAGTGCGGAAAACCGATAAAATATACAAGCTCACAGACGAAGATTAAGTTGGTTTTATCCCGAGAAGCCTCATATGTTGGTTTTCCGCCCAGATGGCGGGAACCTGGCTATTATTTGCCATCGGAGTTTGCTGCTGTCCATCGACAAGGGTTCACCAGTAGTCAGGTGCTACAGTTAAAATCCAGATTGCAGTCAAGGCATATCAGGTGTTAATTCATCCAGGAGAGGATGATGAATCCAACAATAGAAGGTGCGAGGTTTGGTTCGATCACCATTGCAGGTGAGCAGTACAAACATGATGTGATCATCCGCCGCGATGGCCGGGTCGAAAAACGGAAAAAGAAATTGTCCAAAGAGATCTATGGCACTTCCCACAAGCTCAGTCTCCAGGAAGCTGAGCATATTTATGAGGCTGGAGTCAAAATACTGATCTTCGGGACTGGTCAATTCGGAAAGGCAGAGCTGGCGGAGGATTCTATCGAATTCTTCAAGCAAAAGGGCTGCCAGGTGCAGTTATTTCCGACCCCTGAGGCGATCAAAGCCTGGAATGAAGCTCAAGGTGCTGTGATCGGATTGTTTCATATCACTTGCTGAGCACCTGTTCGCCATTCCGATCTTGCCATATTTCAGTTATTAAGTTGACTTCGGAGTCTTGGCAATGGACGGGAACAGCACACTCATCATGACCAGAGTTATTTCTTTTGAGATCAGATTGGGAACTCAACTGAAAAGTACTTGAATTCCATCTAGTAATTTGTTATAGTAGTACTCAGTCACTGTGATTTTGATGAATGGTAGACCTTACGATACATAAATCTGCTTGTCTTTGCGAGGAGGCACGACGAAGCAAACTCCACCACTGATAGGGAGATTGCTTCAGCGGTAAAGCACCGCTTCGCAATGACACACCCATCTCATCCATTGTGACTCAGTAGTAGGTTTAAATATTATATTGCTCAGGTTATCCAGCTAGGCAGAATTTCTCCGGCTGGTCGCGTGTGCCTGGCTTGATGGTTTGTTGCATGTCCATCAACCGGGCACTTTTTTCTGCTGATCTTCCGCAATAAGATCACCATCCCGCCCGGAGATCTGATCCAGGCACCTGATTTGTCAACTCATAAGGAGGTGGCGCATGATCCCCCGCAAAGTTCACGAAATGAATATTATTCTTGCCGTGGATGGTTCAGAGCATTCTACCGCAGCAGCCAGACTGCTGCATGATTTGCCTCTGCCTCAAGAAAGTTTGATCACTGTCCTGGCTGTCCTCGTTCCGCGCAATGCTTCCGACCATGCTGGCTTGGAGCAGGCATTAGAGGCCGCAAAGGATCAATTAGGGGGAATTAAGCCCACAGTAAAGACGGAACTGCTTACCGGTTATCCAGCAGAACAAATCAGTGAGTATGCTGCCAAATTTGTCCCTGATTTAATCGTGCTCGGCGCGAAAGGACGGCGGGCTACATTAGGCATACTTTTGGGAGGTGTGGTGCAGCAGATTGTCGAGTATGCTGAAGATCCGGTGTTGGTGGTGCGCGCACCATACGAAGGGGTACAGCGGATCTTGCTCGTCACCGATGGTTCGGTTCACAGCCAGCGAGCGACCCATTATTTAGGTGGTTTTCCCATTCCAGATTTAGCAGAAGTGCGTGTGATGCATGTCCTGCCACCTATGCCCTCACCGTCTTTGATAGCCCGGTCCTGGCCGGTGGGATCAGAAGCAATGGCTCCTGTGCCCTCATATGAAACTGAGGAATTACTCGTTAAGCAAGCTGAGGAAGAGGAGCGGCAGGGGAAAGTTCTGCTGGACCAGACAATTAAAGAATTAGGCGATTTCGGAATCGAAGCGACCAGCGTACTCGTGCGGGGTGATGCTGCCACTGAAATCATCGAATATGCCAATCAGAACCGGATTGACTTGATCGTTGCCGGTTCCCGTGGGCTCAGCCGGATGCGCCGTTTATTGTTGGGCAGTCTCTCACGAAAGCTGGTCCACTATGCTGGATGTTCGGTATTAATTGTGAAAGGAGAGAGCCATGGCATGGAATGATGAGACGACCTGGTGTGATGGTTGTGGGGTTGAGATCACCTGGGTTCCTGTGCTGGTTGGTAAACGCACCCACTGCTGCCAGGATTGCGCCCAAGGCATCCCTTGTCAGTGCGGTGAGCGTATGGAGATGAATGATGAGCGCCGCAACGTTGGAGCAGCCTCCACTGCAAACACCGGTTACATGGCTTGAAATCATCCTCCAGCATCCTTCCAGTTGGTAAATTACCTCCAGAATTGTTAGCGCGCCTCCTGGCATCAGCACCGGTCCAGGATGAGCGGCTTTTATTAGGACCGGGTGTCGGGCTGGACTGCGCAGTCGTTGACCTCGGGCCAACATTGTTGGTTTTTAAATCCGACCCGATCACATTTGCCACCGATGAGATCGGCTGGTACGCCGTCCAGGTAAACGCAAACGACATCGCCACAACCGGCGCCGTTCCGACCTGGTTTCTGATGACCTTGTTGCTGCCGGCCAACAGCACGACCACCAGCCTGGTAGAGCAGATCAGCCAGCAGGTCTTTGAAGCCTGCCAGGGGATCGGTGTGACTGTGATCGGTGGGCACACAGAAATCACCCAGGGGCTGGACCGCCCGATCGTGGTCGGGACTCTGATTGGCGAAGTCGACCGGGACCTGCTGATCACACCTCGCGGCGCACAACCTGGTGATCGGATCCTGCTCACCAAGGGTGTCCCCGTCGAGGCGACTTCCATCCTGGCGCGAGAATTCCCTGACCGGTTGAGCGCATATCTGAGTCCTGAAGAGATGGCGCAGGCGCGTGATTATCTGTATCATCCTGGGATCAGCGTCTTGAAAGACGCGCGCCTGGCTGTACAGGCGGGAAGAGTGACTGCCATGCATGATCCCACCGAAGGAGGATTATCCTCCGCCCTGTGGGAAATGGCGGAAGCCTGTGGTCATTCGATCAGCTTTGACCCCCTGGCAGTGCCTGTTTCGTATTTGTCGCAGCGAATTTGCCAGGTTTTCGAGATCGATCCTTTAAACGCCATTGCATCGGGCGCCTTGCTGCTCACCACGCCCCGTGAAGACGTCAATCCAATCTGCCAGGCGCTTGAGCAGAACGGCATCCAATGTGCCGAGATTGGTTCCATGGAGAGCGGTCCTGCCAAGGTGTGGCGGATCACTGCTTCTGGAAGAGAGCTGCTCCCGCGTCCCACCCGGGATGAGATCGCCAGGGTGTTTAATTCCTGAAGCATCCTCCCATTTTATACATCTGGGAAGAATCCAAGATAACCGAAATTTAGAGATTTCAACATCTCCTCAAAATCCTTCTGCATTCTCCGCCTTTCAGCTTCTTCTCCCAACTGTTCCAATAAATAAGATACCCACCATGCCCAATCTTTCGGATCAGGTTCAATCAAGGCAATATCTCGGGCCATCTCCTCAAGTGCTTCCTGCAGCTTGTCTTCAGGTGATGCAGGTCTCTTATTCACCGAATCGCTGACCCGCTTTGCCATGTAATCTGGCATTGCCCAGCCTTCGGGGAGATCGGATTTGTTGACCATGCTGAGTTTATAATCCATTTTCAGCTGCCCCTATGGTGGATAAGCAGGGGATTCTTGGGGTAATCTCCTGAAAGCATCCTGATTCTCATCAGTTTTACTAAAGCAGGTTGCCATCTAAATCATCTTGGGTTACACTCTTTATCGGACTGACTTTCCCAAATTTATCCTGATTTTGATATTCACGGGGAACTATTTGTATGGACATATCTCGCCTGGCGCGCAAAATTACATTAACCCTGTTCCTGGCGATGAGCTTTGGATCGGCCGGCTTTATCGTGGCTGCCACGGTCAACACGATCGTCGGGGCGGAGATCAGCGGTAATCCTGCCTGGGCAGGGTTGCCTGCAGCCATGTTCACCCTGGGAACGGCCATTTCTGCCTTCCTGTTGGGTTTCGCCATGGATCGCTTTGGCAGGCGCTTAGGGATGGTGCTCGGGTTGGTGGTCGGCCTGGTCGGCGCGGTGTTCGCGGCTGTTGCTATCGGGATGGTATCTTTCCCAATCTTCCTGGCAGGAATGGCATTTAGTGGAGCTGCTCGCGCAGCCCTGCAGCTGGGGCGTTTCGCAGCCGCCGAAGTACACCCTCCAGAACAGCGCGGCCGGGCGATTTCCAATGTCGTTATTGGCGGTACGGTTGGCGCAGTCCTGGGCCCCTGGCTGGCCGGACCGATGGGGCAGTGGTCCATTCAAGCTGGCTACGATGAAATGTTGGGACCTTATGTGGCCTCGTTCATATTAATTGCTATCGCTACATTGGTGGTTTTCATCATGCTGCGTCCAGATCCACGGGAGTTGGGTCAGGAGGTAGCGCGTTTATACCCGGAGTCCCACGTTGATGAAGACCAGGTCCGTTCACTAACCCAAATATTCCGTGTTCCAGCAGCTGCGGTGGCAATCGTTGCTATGGTGATCAGCCAGGTGGTCATGGTCATGCTGATGGGCATCACCGCCCTGCACATGAAAGACAACAACCATGAGCTGCTGGGTATTTCCCTGGTCATTTCCTCCCATACCTTCGGCATGTATGCCTTTTCAATCTTCTCTGGCCAGCTGGCTGACCGCTGGGGGCGGGGACCGGTGATCCTGGTCGGAGCAGTTGGATTAGTTCTGGCTTGCATATTTGCTCCGCTCTCCCCGAACCTGGCCCCATTGGCTGTTTCCCTGTTCTTGCTTGGTCTGGGTTGGAATTTCTGTTATGTCGGCGGTTCTTCCCTTTTATCCGACCAGCTGAATCACCTGGAGCGCGCCAAGACACAAGGCTTCAACGATCTACTGGTCGGCCTGGCTACGGCGATCGGCAGCTTCATCAGTGGTCTGATCTTCGCAGCAATGGGTTACGGACTGGTTGGCGCGGTCGGCGTGGTGCTGTCGTTGATCCCGATCGGGATGACGCTCTGGTGGCAGGTCGGGCAGCGCCGCATGGTGGTCTCATCCTGAAATTATGACTGGAGGTTCACCGTTGGAGAATGCTACCCCTGTGACCGAGGCGCTTGAGGCTGCCAACATTCCTTACCGCTTCTTTCGCCATCCAGGCCAGGTGACCTCCCTGGAGCAGGCTGCCCGTGAGCGGGCCCAGGTTCCTGAGCAGGTGATTCGCACAATTGTTTTCCGCCTGGCCAGGGATGAATTCGTCATGGTCCTGGTTGCCGGTCCCGCACAGGTTTCCTGGCCCGCATTGCGCGCTTACCTGGGAAAATCAAGGTTGACCATGGCTGAGCAATCGGAAATCCTTGCGACGACCGGCTATCCAACCGGTGCAGTCTCGCCGTTAGGGCTGCCTCGCCCCATGCGTACCCTGGTAGATCGCAGCGTGCTGCAAGACGGGGAGATCTCTATTGGCTCCGGGGTGCGCCATACCACTGTCATCCTGCGGGGACCGGATTTAATGAAAACCTTGGGGCAGGTGGAAATTGGCGAGTTCGTCCAGCAGGATGGATAAAGCCTGAATCAATTTTCGCGTTCTCTCAGGGGGAATATTGCTCATAACGGATTACATAATTGTTTTCGGCAGAATTAACCACCAAAGATCGTTAGGTTGTTCAGTGAATTTAAGGCGAAATGCTGTTGGTTGTGTTGAACTGCTGATCTTATGTCAATTAGATATGAATTGAACGAATGGATCGAAGGTCATCTCAGTGTCCTCATTTCCCTCAGCGTTTCAGCAGTTCATCTCTCCGCGAATCACTTTTCAACCACATAGAGATGCACACTCCCAAATCCCCCAACCTCTTTGTCCGTCCACTCCAATCCAAACTCGGCAAATAGAGCTGGCATATCCCGGATGATATCGCCGCCAGCTTTCCAACTCCTTGTTAGCAATTTCCCTGCCCAATTCCCGTTCCCCGGGTAGTTGACATCCACCATGACCAATCGTCCG
>JBEQLH010000318.1:0-3516 GCA_040326075.1 Anaerolineales bacterium | reverse complement strand
GGACCCTGGACGTTTGAGCGGATTAATGTGCCCGCAAAATACCCCTGCACGTCCCCGTTCATCCGTTTGGAAGGAGATTTTTGTGGGGAACCGATGTCGGGGATCTGGATTCTTTCATTTATGATCTTTGGGATGGTCTCCTCTAGTATGGGTTTGGCCTCTGGGGGGATCGCTTTCATCGACTGGGTTCGCCAGTTCATCTTTAGCTCATTTCTGATCCTGCTCATCTTACCTTTTTTCACCACGATTCTCCTGATCGGGGGAAAAGATTCGCGAAGATTGCGAATAATCCACCTGATCGCCTGGGGAATGGCGATTGGCATCGTTTTGCTTATCGCCTTTTCTAGTTTCTCTGGACCACGGTGGGAGTTGTTATGGGGGATTTGGCTCTTCATCGGATTGGCAGTCAGCATCCTGGTACTGGAGCTGCTGAATCTTACAAGAAGTATAAAAAACAATAAAAAGGTGGTTTGACAATCGCTCAAATAATTACGGAGGCAGACTTGCCACAAGAGATCAAAATCTTCAATCTTTCCCTTCCCATTAATATAGGCAGCGTAAATTGCTACCTGGTAGAAAACGAGGCTGGAAAGATCTTGATTGACACAGGTGGTTCAAATAAACGTCGTGAACTTGAAACTGAACTCGAAAGCGCGGGCTGCCAGCCTGGTTATCTCAATCTGATCGTTTTAACCCATGGAGATTTTGACCATACCGGCAACGCTGCCTACCTGCGTAAAAAATTCGGCACAAAAATAGCCATGCACTCCAATGATTCTGGAATGGCAGAACAAGGAGACATGTTCTGGAATAGAAATAAGCCCAACTTTCTGATCAAAATGATGGCCCCAATCCTGTTCAGGTTTCCAAAATCGGATTGGTTTGAAGCCGATATTTTTATCGATGATGGATCCGATCTCTCTGAATATGGATTCGGCGCTCAAGTGATTTCCATACCAGGGCACTCTAAGGGTTCCATCGGAATTTTGACCACTGACGGTGACTTGTTTTGCGGTGATCTGCTTGAAAACACAGCCAAACCAGCCCTCAATTCGATTATGGATGATATCGATACTGCAAACGCCAGCGTCGAAAAACTGAAAAATTATAAAATTAACACCGTTTATCCCGGGCACGGCGAGCCATTCGCAATGGATGATTTTATGGAGCCTCACACGAGGAATGAATAGGGAGGAAATAACGTGTCGCGATCAGAACTAAATCAGGTTTCTGATAATAAAGATGCTGGAACCCGTTGGAGAGGACTCTACAGAATTGCTGGAATTGCTCTCCTGACGACACTTATCCTTTCCCTAAGCCAGATGTTGATGTTCATCGTATGGGAGAATTTTCCCAACAGCACTCACGATTGGTACATATTATTTCAAAACAACAGGCTTCTTGGTCTCTATTATCTTAATACATTGGATATAGCTTCCATAGCCCTATTAATCCCCATGTTTCTAGCATTCTACGTTGCATTGAGACGGGTCAATGAAATCTGGATTACAATAGCTACACCTGTAGCCCTGATAGGAATAGCTGTCTTCATCACACCGCGCGCAGCTTTACTCTCGATAATTCCACTCAGCGACCAATACGCAGCAGCGACAACTGACTCGCAAAGAGCCCAACTCCTGGCAGCCGGCGATGCTGTGGGAGCTTTAGGACAGGCCATGCCTACGACCGTGGGATTTATACTTATATCTGTTGCTGTATTGATCATCTCAATAGTTATGCTGCGCAGCAATATCTTCAATAATTTAATAGCTTATATCGGAATTTTGGCAAGTTTGTTAACATTTATAGTTAACTTCAGCCTTATCTTTATGCCATCGGCAACCAACCTCCTGATCGGTGTTTTTGGTGTATTCTGGTTCCTATGGTGGATTTTGATTGCACGAAGGTTCCTGCAGTTAGGGCGGCACGAAAATAACGAACTTCCCCAACAACCTTAATCGAATTAATCACGGCCATAATACGCATGCTCTATTTATTCTCCACTTCGAACTGTATTTGACACAGGAAAAATAGTGATTTCTGGCTTACTGGGGACAAAGTTACACCCTCCACCCATACCTCCAAAACGAGTCCCACGTCCATTTCTTGTCCAACGCTTAAATGAAGGATTGGAATCAGGCCGGCAGATAACGCTGGTATCAGCACCGGCTGGATTCGGAAAAATGGTCTGCGTCAGCGAATGGGTGATGGGATTGGAATCACCGGTCACCCGGCTGCAATGGATGCCTGCTACCTGGCCACCTGACTGTTACCAGGATCGGACTTTCACCGATTAGCAGACGATAGCTTTCAGGACACACCAGCGAGTGGTTAGGCCGCTACCTCGCTCAAGTCGGGCAATGCTGTTTCAAAGATCAGAGACTGCTGATCGATCAGCAAGAGATGGACTCCTCCTTTGAGCATATGTAGTTCACAGCGAGAGGCGTTGGCCGCGATGTGTTCCACGAATATGCACATGACATTATGGTCTTCGGTTCCATTGCGTTTGAATAGGCTCTTTAACTTTCGAAGCGCCTGATTATTGTGCAGGCTTCAGGCACCCGATGTCTCCCGTGCTAGCTGGAAAAACCTCGGCGCAAGCAGGATGTACCATATCAGGTAACCTGGGAGAGACACGAATAGCAGCACGGTGCCTATGACAGGGACGAAGAATCCGCATACGGCCAGGTTTGAAATAATGCCTACATAGGCGGTTGCTTTGCTGAAAATACCGCTGCGCAGCATGAGGAAGGAGCTTATCAGAAAGGAAAGGGCGCCTAGGAACGTATTTACCGACCAGGCAGTACCGTTGAAGAATGCAAGTATCGCTTCCCCGGCCGCCAGATATTGGCTTTCTGCTGCATCAGTTGCCGCGCTCGCATATAGATCGCTTAGTGAAAGCAACTCGGACATTGGCCTCGCTGGGACAATCGCCGCAACACCAACTAACCCAAGCGCCAAGGCAATCAATGCGTATGATTCATTCACCCGTTTGAGCGAAACGTATAAGGCGAGGAAGAGCAGTATTCCAAGAAGATTGCTCACGAAGAGCAGGAAATCAAGAGCCATGAGCCCGCCAAACCTGTCGTCTTGAATTGCCTGAAAGATCTCTTCCGTGGAGGCATCTCCAGGCAAATATGGCCATATAGCAAAGGCGATTCCCCCCAATATGATCAAGACCACAAGCCCAATGACGGTTAATCCACCGATCTTGTATAAATCTGTCCAGCGCGGATCCACGCTCCGGTTATCAGCAATCGGATTCGGGGTTGATTGTGTCATTGCGATCCTCTCCCTGTTCGTCGGCGATGGTGCTTCTTATGGCCCGCAGTCCTGTGGGCGCAATTCTCCCTACAAGCTGCTGTACTTGCCGGTGCATCAAACGAGTGAATGGCACCACCTATTCGATTTGACTGGCGATACATTGCCAATAGCGTCGCCATGAATGTGTGATGAAGACAGCCCAACGATGGCGTAACCTGCCTGCGTTTTGGTTCGGGAAGCTGCTCACATAGA
>JBEQLH010000009.1:28620-31230 GCA_040326075.1 Anaerolineales bacterium | reverse complement strand
TATTTGTTCCTGGTCGAAGATTATCGCTATGTAAGGACATGGGCCAGGATGTGGGTTGCGATGCTGCCGCTGGTTTGGCTTGTTTTGGTTGGCTGATCAGACAGGAGTGGTTTCATCCGGCACCTATGTTCACCAGGAAGGGCTTGTATTCGTTTTCATGGATGATCTGCTTAACCCGCTGTGCAGCCAGCTAAAGTACAGGCAATCATGGTTCTGATTGCAATATAGTTGGTGGGAGGAGCACCTGATGGTCAAACCGCCGATAGTCACACCTGAGGAAGATATTACTACCGTTGGAGAAGTTTTCGGCGCGCCTTTGGTTGTGAAGGGCAGGACCTGGTTTCCACTCACTCAATTGATCACCTGGGGATTTTTGACTCAGTGGGCCAGCAATCGTAATCCAGGGCGTTCCTGGCAGGGAAACCTGGTCGCGGGTGCGTTCAGCACGGTTGTTTTGCTCGGATCGGAGTGGTGCCACAATCTTGCTCACGCTGCTGCCGCCAAACTGGTGGGCAGGCCAGTAGACGCCATCCGCATCACCTGGGGGATGCCTTTACTGGTTTATCACGATGTTAATGATCCAAGTGTGACCCCAAACCAGCATCTAATCCGGGCTTTGGGTGGACCTGTATTTAACGCATTGCTGCTGCCGTTCGCCTGGCTTGGACAACACTTAACCCAGACTGGCTCGATCTTGAGGGATGTGGCCGACACCGCGGTCAGGATGAATGCCTTTCTTTGCACAGTCTCGCTTCTTCCGATTCCTGGCGTGGACGGGGGGCCGCTGCTCAAGTGGTCGTTGGTGAAAAACGGCTGGAGTGCGAAAGATGCAGATGAAACGGTTCGCAAAGTTAATTGGGGTGTGGGTGGCGCTGCTGCAACTGCCAGTGCAGCTGCGTTCAGGAGGCATAGACCCATTATTGGCGTGTTATGTGCAATGATTGCCGGGGTCGCGCTGGCGATTGCCACAAAATTACTCAGGGAACAGCACTAGGGATCCTGCCAGATATACCCCATTTGGAACAACTTGAATGCCCTGATAGCGATCGAATTCGCCTTCCCTTTTTAACTGGAGGTAGGAGGTGACCCCGGAAGGTTTTCTGGAGACAGCTAACACCGACCAATTTCCCCTCATTTCCGGGCTTGGTTCTGCAATAGCTCCCGGTCCACAATCTTCAATTCCGTTCTGTTGATCTGAATCGCCCCTTTTTCAGCAAATCTGTACAAGTGCCGGCAGACCATTTCCCGTGTGGTGCCGATCCGGGCTGCCATCTCTTCCAGGGTTAACTCCCTGGCAATAAATTCACCATCTGCATCCCCTGATAAATCTATAAGCAGCCCAGCCAAACGACCCATGATGGGTTGGAAAGCCAGATCCTCAACAATATCACTTGCCAGCTGCATGCGTTTGATCATGATCTGGCATAAATTCCACGACATAACCCCATTGGCTTTTATCATTGGGACCAGGTAATCCCGGCTCCACCTGTAGATAACTGCATCCGAATTGGCCTGGAGCATGACAGGCATGGGCGCTTCATCGATGAAGAATGCCAACCCCCAAAAGATGTCCCCAGGTATTAAAGTGGTCGCAATAAATGCCCGTCCCTCTAGCGATTCTTTGGTGGCATGAATTTTCCCTTGATCAACGAAGAATAAATAAGGCCATACATCTTCCTGGTAAACGATGATCTCCTGAGAAGTGTAGGTCTTAGTGATTGCCTTATCTGCCAGTTGCTTCAAGGTTGCTTGAGGCAATCCGCTGAATAATAAGTGATCAGAGAATCTTTCCATTAGTGTATCCAAGACTTTACTCCTGAATTTTGGGTGAAGAGATGATATTTATTATGCCTCGAAAATCAATATTTGTCTCTGATTAATCCATTTCCAGTCTTGCTTATGAATAAGAATCCTGTTGTATATCGTTTTCATAATTCATCATTACCGATAAAGCCTGGTTCACGATCCGTGATTTGCGTTAAGACAAAGAAATTCAAGCAACTTAGTGCTATATTTCACATATAACAGATAGGGTCGATAAACTCGCAAGTATTGTCAGAGCAGCAAAGTATGAAGTATTTCCTTGCCCTTATTTATTTATCATTACTTTTGTTTGCTTCAGCCTGCCAACCCGCCGCACCCATTTGTCCCCCGGATAGCATCACTTATATAAGCGACTCCTCCCAGTTTTCGGCATCATCTTCACCAGACCAATCTCCCTTACCCGGGCAGGTTGAAATCAACGGCAAATCAATGAGTGTAGATGACGTTATTCACGGACCTCTATGCGACAGCCAATGGAGTGGGACGATTTATGTGGCATGTGATCTTCAAATAATTGAATGGCAAGAAGATCCAACTTTCCTAAAGGAATGCAGCTTATCAATCGAGCCGGGGACCGTTGTTTATGTAGCAGCTCATAATGATGATCCATACTATAAGGGATGTTCCTGCCATACCGGGGAAGATCCCCAATGATCCAATCGCATTTTCAATTACATACCGTGAGTTTTTTTAACATTATGGATTTTTCACTAATATGATCACCTGAGGAGGTAAAGGATGAAAACGAATTATAAATTGGGTGGCTTTCTAGCCATCATCGCGGCC
>JBEQLH010000009.1:3885-28520 GCA_040326075.1 Anaerolineales bacterium | reverse complement strand
CTCCTGGCGAGCTGGTTCATCAATGTGCCCTACATGGCAGCTAACCTGCCGCCGATTTATTTCACCCTCTTCTGGCCCTATCTGATTCTCTACTTCCTTTTAATGCGGGGTGTTGGGCGAGTATCCTGGAGCATCACGCTGCTTGGTTTATTGACCGGCCTGGCCTACATAACCTGCTTCATGAACGGCGTCTCAAGCACAAGCCGCATCATCACCATCGGATCTCCGCTCTTTGTGCTGGTCCAACGGCTGCATTGGGTGGCGATGATCGGTTGGGGCGTAGTCACCGTAGGCATAATCCTCAAGCCCAAAGAATGGATGCGGGTCCTCGGGCTGGTCGCCGGGGGTTTGGAGCTGGCCGTGGGCATTCCACTGGCTTACGCCACCGCCATCAATCTGGGCAGGTTTTCCCTCTTCGCCCTGGCCCCGATCATCAGCCTCGTGCTCATGGTGCTGTTTTTATGGCCAGGTATGTGGCAGCGTTTAACTCGCTCGACAGGTGGAGCTCAATCGGTTGTAGGACATGCTGCAGCTGAAAGTCCTGCGGACTGACCATTATTTGAGTC
Source organism: Anaerolineales bacterium (assembly GCA_040326075.1). Taxonomy (GTDB): domain Bacteria; phylum Chloroflexota; class Anaerolineae; order Anaerolineales; family UBA4823; genus PFL25. The sequence goes on along the minus strand of JBEQLH010000009.1, from coordinate 27,954 downwards.
AAAATAAATCTCAACTCACCATCTGATTTTGACCGTGGAGCTGGCCGCTGCCTGACATTCTAAATTCGCTTTGCACAGCGGCACACAGTTACAGAGCAAACTTTCGTTGACAGCTCCACTTTTCAAGGGACCGCTCACCTGCCTTGTGAGCGGTCCAACTTTTCAAAATTCGATCACCTTAAAGGTACGGGGATTATCAGTTAACACTGATCACCATCATGAAATCCATAAAACTGATCCAAAATCGCTCCATTCCCTGATCATCCGGGAATTCTTCCTGAGTGATTTGGTGGTCCCGCCTCATTCCAATTAATGCCAATTCTGTGTAAGATAAGATTTCCAGGAAAGGTCCTTAATTTCTTCCATATCAATCTTAGACTTTGACACTGCCCTTATTGTTGAAAGCTAAAACTCCTCTAAGCCGCTTACCGACCCTCATCATCCATAAGCGTAACCTACTCTCGCCTTGCAGAGTATATTCTCGCAGGCTAGTATCGGAATCCCGCCTTTGACGGTGGATTCGATTGATTTCAACGTATTTTGATACATCCCTTTGGCGATCTTTGATAACTGACTCAAAATATAATCCGTTCATCTTAATTGTTACCTCCACTCAAATATTCGTTTAGTTAATGTGTATTCAGTCTATCAATCAATGAGGGTAGTTGTCACCCCCCATAAGTGGGGTATTAAGGGGGGATTTATCCTATAATCTGCAAAATCCAGTATAATGAACTCACATGACATTTCTCCAATGACTCATTGGCAAAGGAAACATTATGGACACAGATATTTATTCACCGTCAATTGAACCGCTCACAGGACGAGAGACCCAGGTTTTGGACCTGATCTCCAGGGGATTTTCCAACCGCGAGATCGCGGAGGAACTGGTGGTCGCTCCTGGAACAGTCAAATGGTACAACAAACAGATTTATCGCAAGCTGGGTGTGAACAGCCGCACGAAAGCTGTTGCTCAAGCCAACAACGCCGGATTATTTGAACAATCGCTTGAAATCACTTCCTTCCCAAGTGTTGCATACGATCATAACCTGCCTGCTCCACTCACCTCCTTCATCGGACGTGAGCAGGAAGTTATAGAAATCACGAATCTCCTGAACAGCAACCGGCTGCTCACTCTCACTGGCACAGGGGGTTCCGGTAAATCGCGTTTAGCCTTACGGGTAGCTGCCGAGGTCATTGACCAGTTTTTGGGTGGAGTTTTTATTGTTGATTTAGCACCTCTCCAAGATTCACATCTTGTCCTGAGTACAATCGCTGGCACCCTGGATATCCGCGAAATTCACGGAGAATCCCTGATTGAAACGATCAAACACGCTCTTGTTGATAAAAGGATGTTGCTGCTTCTGGATAATTTCGAGCAAGTCATCGACGCTGCTCTGATTATCTCTGAATTGTTATCCGCATCTCCTGATTTGAAAGTATTAGTAACAAGCCGTGAGGCTCTTACAATTTATGGTGAGCAGGTTTACCACGTGCCTTCTATGTCTATCCCTGATCCGGAACATCTCCCGCCCACACATCGACTATTGCAGTATGAATCAATCCAACTCTTCTACCAGCGTGCCACAGCTGTCAAACCCGATTTCATGATCACGGACAAAAACGACTCAGCTATCGCTGAGATATGTGTCCGGCTGGATGGACTTCCGCTGGCAATAGAATTAGCTGCTGCGCGCAGCAATTTATACTCTCCGGAGATGATTCAAAAACGTCTGGACAATCGCCTGGCAATTTTATCCAGCGGCTCTCGCGATGTACCCATTCGGATGCAAACCCTGCGAGGAACTTTGGACTGGAGCTATGACCTGCTCGACCGTGGGGAACAAACTCTTCTTGCACGCCTGTCTGTTTTCCAGGGGGGACGCACTGTGGATTCAACCGAAGCGGTATGTGCTCTCGGCTTACCAATTGATGTCCTGGATGGTTTGGAATCACTGCTTAATAAGAACCTGCTCTATCAAGAACAAGGACCACTGGGAGAACCGCGCTTTTACATGCTTGAGACAATCCATGAGTATGCACAAGAGAAATTGGTTGAGAGCGGTGAGGCTGAAGAAATCAAACTGCGTCACAGCCAATATTTCGCTAGACTAGCATCAGAAGGTGAGCAAGAACTATATGGTCCGCGACAGGGATCCTGGCTTGACAAATTGCGGGTGGAATATGATAACCTGCGGCTTGCCATGGGACGCTCTCTCGGTGGTCTTGATGTGCTGTTGGGATTTCAAATTATCAGCTCGCTGCGTCACTTCTGGTACAGTGATGGTCTTATAGCAGAGGGTTTAAGGTGGAGCGAACGAGCTCTAGAATACGAGGGGGAAATCCCAATGGGGATCCGCGCCAAAGTATACATCACTGCCGCGGACCTTTCATTTATTCAAGGGGACTATGAAAAAGATAAACTTTTTGGTCTCCACGCGCTGGAGCTGGCTCAAGAATCAGGTGATGAGCTTACACGCGCCTGGGCATTGCTTTCCTTTAGCAAAAGTTTTTCCACTTCTCAAGATCAAGTCCAGGAGGGCATCATCCTTTGTAAAGAAAGTCTGGCATTATTCCGGCAAATAAAAAATATCCCGGGTAACACCATCGCTTTGAACGTTTTGGGTGAGTTATCGCGCATCGCTGATGATTATGAGGGTGCAGAAGATTATTATCAGCAGTGTCTGGAACTGAGCCGCCAGGCTGGCGATAAAAAACGTGTAGCAGTAACCCTTGCTAACTTAGCTTCTATTGCAGTGTATCATGGTGCATTCCAACAAGCAGAGAGACTTGAAAGAGAAGCTTTAGAGATGGAAGTAGAACTCGGTACAAAATATTATGTTGGTTTGAGCTTCGCCTGCTTATCGGGAATTGTAGCCATGCAGGGACACCCAGAACAGGCTGCCATACTCTTAGGAGCTTCAGAGAGTGTTCTCCAGACCATGGGGGCTAAATTACAGCCTGCCGACCAGATTGATGTCGATAAATATTTGATCAGCATCAAGGAGCAGCTGGATGAAAGCTCTTTTGAGAATGCTCTGGCTGAAGGTAGGGGTTTGCCATTCGAACAAGCAGTTTCATTCGCACTCGAAAAGCAAGATTTATAGCCCCCGCAATATCCTCAATATCAGTCTTTAAACCACTCCCACTTTCCCAACCAACTGATCACGCTTAAATTGTCATCGAATTCCCAATTAACTCGGGTCTTCTGACTCCTGACATTGCACCACTCCATCGATAGGAAATGGCTGGGTAAATTTCCGAGTAAGAGGAGAACATGCGCATTACACTAAAGTTTGTTGGGTTGACCTCAACGAGAGAATGACCAAGGAATAGGGTGTTATTCTGATGATGGATCCTTGTGTGACCAGCACCCGTATGCGAGCATGTGTTGACTATAGCTGGGGAAAGAGCATGGAAAAAGAGATTCGTGTGATGATCGTTGATGATTATATCCTCGTTCGAGATGGGTTGGTTGCTATGATAAATTCGGTCGATGACATCCAAGTGGTTTGTACAGCCTAAGATTGACCTGAAAACTGTGCGCAATCACCTCTCAAACATCTATAACAAAATGCGAGTAACTGATCGAGTGCAAGCTGTTTTACCTGCCCGCGAAGCTGGCTTAGGGGTTGACAAAAGCGATAACCAATCTCAGGCCTGAGAATATGAAGTGCGTGTATAATTCCGCCTACATTACCTGTGCTGTGGAATTGTCCACAGCTTGAGATTGGTCTTCAAAGATGCAAATAACCCGTTTTTCTACAAATGAGAATGGCGAGTCTCAGTTCTCAGAAATCGATCTCCCTATTGATTACAAGAGAGAGGACATTGAAGGAAATGTGGTCCTTTTATCTCAAGCATTCAATTCACCCAGGGTGCGTTTTGTAGAACTCCCCGAGGGATATGACCAGGGCTGGCACAATGCCCCCAGACGCCAATTTGTGATCCTGCTGTCTGGTGTGGTAGAAGTACGCACCAGCGACAACCAGGTTCGGCAATGGGGCGCTGGGGATGTGGTGCTCGCCGATGATGTCAGTGGAAAAGGACACCAGACCCGCGCCATAAATGGCTCAGTGCGCATGGTTTATGTACCGCTGCCTGCAGACTTTTCATTAGAAAACTGGTCAACCATGGACACCCCAGAATAAACCCTTAGTCGCGGATGGTCACATCTATCATAATTGTTAATCCAACCAGCGACGCCAAATCGATTTAAAGGTAAAATTCGATCAGCAGTATAATTCTTTCTACATCTTTTTAGGAGACAACCAGTGAAAATGCGTACACCTAGCACCATCGTTCGGGGGGTGTTCGTCTGCTTCATTATTTTAGGGGCTGTTTTCCTGTTGAATGTGAATCTAGTCCAGTCCGGTGTTGGGGATAATTCCAGCCCAATATCAGGGGGAGAATCAGGTGAGCGGCTCGGAGAACCGGAAACGGATCCATCTCGTAGTCCTTCAATACTGGCCTATATTCCAATGGTCACGAACCGCTTCAAGATTCTGCAAAATCAGGTTATCGTTGCAAATGGTCAGGCTTTTGACAAATGCACCCCACCCCGCGTTGAAGATATGCAAACCTGGTGGGAAGAGAGCCCGTATTCAACCATAAATATTTACCTGGGTGGCATCAGCCTGGCCTGCTCATATCGGGAAGTCGATCCAGACTGGTTTACCCAGGTCGCTAACCAGGGATGGTCTTTCATCCTTACCTGGGCAGGACCGCAGGCACCCCCAGGATGCCATACACCCACTGACTTTTCCCATCCCATGAGCATCGATCCAGATATCGCCTATCAGGAAGGGAGAATTGAAGCCGAAGCGGCTGTGGATTCCGCCGCTGCGATCGGTTTCAAGGGTGATTTGGTCATTTATTATGACATCGAAGGTTATGAAGACACCGACGAGTGCCGCACTGCCGTAGCTTCTTTCTTAGAAGGTTGGGTGGAACGCCTTCATGAGCTTGAGGTCAGCTCTGGCGCTTATGGCTCAGCATGCAGGTCATACATCGCCGATTGGGCGGCTAACGATCCACCTCCTGACAATGTCTGGATCGCACATTGGTATGAAAATAACTATGATCCTGAAGCGACCGTCTGGGATGATCCGATTAATATTCCCTGTCTGTCAGATGATCTTTGGGCGAATTCTCAACGCATCAAGCAATATAACGGAGACCATTACGAGACCTGGGGGGATCTGAAAATAAAGATCGACAGCAATGTCCTGGATGGACAGGTCAACGCCTTGCTGGGAGATACCTCAGCCCAAGCATCCCAATCAAGCTCGTCAATCCATGCACCATCTCCGGTATTAATTTCAGTCGGTCCAGCGATCGAGGCCATGGACTTGCTCACCTCAACAGAAGGGTGGCTCCTGGTAGAAGATCGTCTGCTTTGGACAAAGGATGGTGGCACATCCTGGCAGGAGATCACTCCCCAAGCAAAGGAGCAATCTCAAATTCTCAGTGTTTTCTTCCTAGATCCTGATTCTGGCTGGCTGGTCCGCCGGTCAATCAGCACAGATAAAGGCGGTACGTTGAGCGTTCTATCAACGGATGATGGTGGTTATTCCTGGCAGGAGAATCCAATCCTTGACTTCGACAATGAAGATGTCATGCAGTTAGAATCCGCATCGCTCGATTTCGTCGACTCACAAACCGGTTGGATCGCCCTCAAGCTCCAATCCAGCAGCAATTTCAGTCTGGGCAGGCTGCTCTCAACCCGTGATGGCGGTCTTTCCTGGCAGGAACGCACCCTGCCCCTGGGTGAACCGGTGCAATTTCTGGATGGGGAACGCGGCTGGATTACAGGTGGTCCGCTGGATCAAACCTTCTACACTGGAGATGGTGGTAAATCCTGGAGCCTTTCCGGATCAATTCCGGGGGACCAGATTGGGACCCAGATAGTATCTCACCTGGGGGATGATGGCGAACTGCCAAAGAGCATGGTTGCGCTTGAATTGCTTGATAGTCAGATCGGATGGGCTGTAGTTCAAAATGGTTTCTGTACCGGGTACAAGCCCCGGGCTGGGGAAGCAATTCCTCCAGCTTCCCAACCTTTGCAATGTGAAACTTCATTCCAGCTGTTGATGACGAATGATGGCGGAATCACCTGGCGGGATATATCGCCACGCCAATAACACGCTGCTCTCATTAATATCTATGGGTTTAGGGCGATCTGGGTCTTCGCATATGACTCAGAAACTAAATCCAAGATCGCTTCCTGCTCGCTGACCCACCTAGCTGCTTTGAACCATCCAATTTTTTTCTGAATGACGATCTTCGACCTCAACCAGTCTCTTCCTCGCGAAACGTTGATGGCGAGAATGTGCTACCGGATCCGAAACAACAAGAGACCATATAAGAAACCTTGGTTTTTATTTCATTTGTACAACATGGTCTATTCGAGTCGAAGACGGGAAATCTTGATAACAATCTCCGATTTAGTATCGCATTTTTATTCTTGGTTTCTACCTGCTCTTTATCGATCTAGATCAGCATTTCTACTGCTGGAAATTCCTCAGGATGATACCAGGGCTTGAAACTCAATAATACAAATCGGGAAGGATAAATATGGTAATATCAATATCTTACAAGGGAATTCTTTTAAGAATAGCATTGTTGTATAAAATGGATCCAAGCAAAGGATAGTTCAATGAAAGATGACACTCTGCCCAAGGATGATCCGCAAAGGGATGGGATAATTCCCACTCCCAGGCAAGAAGCGCCGCGCATAGGCACCGTGAGGATGGTCATGCGCTTGCTGTTTGGCAGCGTAGTAATTGGGCAAGAAGAATTGAAAAATCGATTCCAAGAGCGGCAAAGTGAAACTCATGTACCCGCAGTCACTCTCAATGAAGTGACACCCCTTGAAACAGATGCTGACCGGGTGAAATACGCCACCCTTGGGGCTGTTGCAAAATCATCGAATGCAATGCGGAGAGGAGTTTCCACTCTAGGACGGATAACCAACAGAGCTCATGGAAGATTTACTCGTGCTTTCAGCCCAATTACCAACAGCCGCCCAATGAGTCCAGTACGCAGGCAATATCAACGCTTTATCGACCGGGGGGATATGATCGTCTCGGATTGGATAGCAACCGGACGCAGGGAAGAATATCTCAGCCGCCAGCTGGCCCAGGATACAGCTGCGGAGACGATCGAAGAGACGCTTGATTATTTAGCCGAGAGTCCTCAGTTGGATGAATTAGTTCAACGACAAAGCGGAGACCTGATTGATGATGTTTTCGAGGAGGTCTTTAACGATTTCGGAGGGAAAACATCCGGTGGTGGGTTAGCCATGACCGATTGGTTCAATAGCGTGATTCTAAGGAAACCTCCCCGCAAGCCAGATTCAAACCCCGATGACACCCCACCAGCTGATGAATAGTCAATTATTGATAATTAGTGGCATGGGAAATGAGCTCTGAAAGCTCCCACCCCTTCCTTTCTCGATAAACCATGATTCATACTCTCGAGAATTCAGCAATTCACCTCGAAATAAATCCAACCCTTGCCAGGTGGAGTGCTTCCGGAAAACAACGCAACAGCCCTTCTCTTGAGAATTGTCAGTTCAGTCTAAAATACAGAAGGGGGATTATTGGTGGCCGTCTGCTCGACCGTTGGCCAGGTTTCTCTATATCGGAACCTGAAACACTCCCATCCCCTCATGGTCCATTGCGCCAAATTAACCTCGACCTCGGTTCAGAGAAAGACGGCATACATTGTTTAGCTACCTTTGCAGTGCCCGATCACCATCCACTTTTACTGTGGAAGATTTCAATTGAAAACCAGGGATCACACCCAATAAATATTGATGAGATTGAGCTTCTCTCCGCGGGTTACATTCACCGCAGGCACTATGGCCTAAATGGTGAAGTTCACTTTCCACAAGGGAGACATCAGCATACCAGCCAACCACCAGGCTCCATAATAGATACATTCGGAAAGGATTTGGCTTTTTTCTCTAATGGCTGGCAATCATGGTCCCACTCCGGCATGTACAGCTCTACTGATCGTTACCACCAAACTCGCCTGGGTTTCATAAGAGCTCCTGTTGTCAAAAATGCGAACACGCCCCATCCAAGAAGGACCGGCATGTTCGCCAGTGACATGTATGGCGTCCTGGGGGATCAGAATTACAGGAACGGGCTTCTGATGGGATTTCTGTCCCAAAAAAACCATTTCGGATCCATGGAGACATGGATTGGAGGACCATCTCCGGCAATAAGATTATGGGCAAATGGGGATGGCGCCCGGCTCGATCCGGGCAAACGAATGGAAACCGATTGGGCATGCCTGCACTTCCTCCACCTCGACAACCCTGACCCATTAGCACAATACCTGGAGGCGGTGGCGCGCGAGCACGATCTTAGCGAAGAGCGGATGCATAAGTTAGCTTCACCTAGCGGTTGGTGCTCCTGGTACCAATTCTCATCTGAGGACTATACCGGGTTATTAACCGCGGACGATATCAATCATAACCTTGAAGCGATGGATGACTTGAGGCCAGAACTGCCCTTAGAAATCGTCCAGATCGACGATGGATTTGAAGCGCAGGTAGGAGATTGGTTCGCCTTTCAAGATGGGTTTCCAGAGGGTCTGGCCCCAATGGCAGCTGAGATCAGCCAAAGAGGTTTCACTCCAGGAATTTGGCTGGCGCCATTCATCCTGCACCCCAAATCCCAACTGGCAAGGAGGCACCCAGATTGGCTGCTGAGAAACCGTTTACGAAGCCCGGTAAATGCGGGATTTCTATGGAACACCTTCCCAATAGCTCTTGATCTGACCCATCCAGATGCTCTGGGCTATGTCTCCGATGTAGTCAAGTGTGCAGTCAGTGAGTGGGGATTCCCTTATTTAAAATTGGATTTCCTGTATGCAGCAGGATTACCGGGCCGCCATAGAGACCGGACCCAAACTCGGGCTCAAATCATGCGCACCGGTCTCGAAACGATTAGAGATGCTTCTGGAGATGAAACCTTCTTGCTTGGCAGCGGTTGCCCTCTTGGACCAGCAATCGGAGTCATGGATGGTATGCGGATCGGTGCTGATACTGCCAGGCGATGGCGATCCTCCTTTATAGGTATTGATCTGATCATAAAAGATGAGCCATCAATCCCAGGAGCCTTTAATGCAGTTCATAATGCGTTAACTCGATCTGATCTTCACCAGCGCTGGTGGATCAACGATCCAGATTGCTTGCTGCTGCGCACTGAAACCCATCTCACTCAACAAGAAGTCCAGACTATTGCCAGCGTAATCGCCCTGACAGGTGGATCGCTGCTGCTGTCGGATCACCTGCCAGACCTATCTCCAGAACGGCTGCGGATTGCGGAGAGTCTCTTACCGCTAATAGAAAAACGACCATATATACTGGATTGGTTCGATAGTTCAACACCAAAACGCGTGAAGCTTGATTTGGAAGGTGCAGCTGGTCCATGGCATTTACTTGCCCATTTCAACTGGCACGATGAAGCTAGAGATTTATCATTGCGGTTGGTTGATTATTATCTAAAACCAACGGGAGAGATGTATGCCAGGGAGTTTTGGAGCGGTAGAACGCATATAATCACAGCAACAGATTCCTCCACTGGGAGCCTCACTGTCCAGCAGGTCGCCCCACACGGAGCAGTGTTAATTGCATTGCGACCACGCCATCCGCATATCCCACAATACCTGGGCGGCGACCTGCATATCTCGCAAGGTTTAGAAGTAGTCGAGTGGCACTCCCATCCAACAGGGTTATCGTTCCGCTTACAGCGCCCTGGACGTGCACAAGGCAGGATCGAAATCACTACCCCGCAACCGGTCGAAGCAGTGTCCTTAGATGGCACCTCGATCTCCTGGAAATCGCACAACCCAGGAAGATATAATATCGATCTTGAATTCAATAGAGAAGCTCAAATTGAGATTGACTACCAATGATCATTGACAAATCTTTAATTCCATTTTTCTCCCCTCAAGGGGTTGCCATCGTTGGCGCTTCACTCGACCCCACCAAACTGGGATATGGACTCTCCCGCAACCTTGTGCAAAGTGGTTACCAGGGAGCGATCCATTTTATCAACATCAAGGGAGGTCAATTATTAGGACTTCCAGTTTATCCACAGATTGGCGAAGTCCCTGATCCAGTTGACTTAGCCATATTACTCATTCCTGCCATGGCCATACCCGAGGCGATTGAGCAATGTGCGCATCGAGGAATTAAAGCCGTGATCATCGCGGCAGGTGGGTTCCGTGAAACAGGTCCTCAAGGAGCAGCTCTCGAAGATCGATGCCTGTCTATTGCGAAGAGACATGACGTGCGAATATTGGGACCTAATTGCATTGGATTAATCGACACGCATCTCCCGATTGATACCACTTTTCTATCTCCGCCAGGACCAACGCCGGGTGATGTAGCCTTTATTTCACATTCTGGCGCGATTTGCGCGGCTGTGATCGATTGGGCCCGCGGACAAGGTTTTGGTTTGTCACGCATGGTCAGTCTGGGCAACCAGGCCGATGTAACCGAAACTGAGCTGCTCGCCCCAGTCGCTGAAGACCCCCACACCCGGGTGATCACCATGTACCTGGAAGGGGTGAGTGATGGGCGGCACTTCCTTGAACAAGCGCAAATGGTAAGCCGCATTAAACCAGTAGTGGCACTAAAAGTTGGTCGCTATAAGAGTGGTCAGCAGGCTGTTGCCTCACATACTGGCGCCTTAGCCGGAATGGAAAGTGCTTATAATGCTGCATTTCGCCGGGCAGGCGTGATCCGCGCCGAATCGACAGAAGAGCTTTTCGATTGGGCGCGTGCTCTGGCCTGGTGTCCCTTGCCTCAAGGAAATTCAGTAGGGGTGCTAACGAATGCGGGGGGACCTGGCGCCACTGCAGCAGATGCGTTGGAAGCCCAGGGTTTAAAATTAGCCAGTCTAGGGAGCGCTACCCAATCTGCTTTGGACGATCTTCTCGATCCGGCTGCCAGTTTAAACAACCCGGTGGATATGCTGGCAGCTGCATCACCCCAGCAGTATGCTAACTGCTTGCGAATACTGTTATCTGAGCCCAACGTGGATAGTGTGATGGTGATCCTGCCTCCCCCACCCATGCACACTGCGGGAGGAATCGCGAAAGCTATCATCTCCGTGATTTACACTGCTGAAAAACCGGTTGTGGTTGCCTTGATGGGTGAACGGCTTATCCAGGAGGCTGTCGAACATTTCCGAGCTGCCAAGGTGCCCGAGTACCGCTTTCCCGAAAGAGCAGCAAAGGCTTTGGCAGTGCTTACCCAACGCGCTGATTACTTAGCCTCGTCAAACAGACGAGATAATGAGGCTTCTGTTAGCTTTCCAAAGGTGAACCATGCAACCGTTAAATCTCTACTGTCGAATTATAAGTCTAGTGGATTCATCACCCAGGAGGATGTGTTCGACTTAATGGATGCTTACGGTATTCCTTCGATGAGACCCAAACTGGCGCGAACACCAAACCAAGCTGCTGAATTAGCTCGGGAAATGGGTTTTCCAGTTGCGCTCAAGGTAGCTTCCCCGGAGATAACTCACAAATCCGATGTCGGAGGAGTCTTGCTGCATTTAGCGAATCCCCAGGAAGTAGAAAAAGGATTCACCGACATTGTTAATAACTGCCTTCAGGTATCGCCAGAAGCGGAGATCATTGGGGTGCATGTCCAAAGGATGACACCTTCCGGGCAAGATGTGATCATCGGGGCCATCCAAGATCCCCAATTCGGCGCCTTGGTGATGTTTGGATCGGGAGGCATAGAGGTCGAAGGCTTGAAAGATGTTCAGTTTGCCCTGGCACCCCTTAAATACCTTGAAGCAAAACAATTGCTTGAAGATACCTGGGCGGGAAAGAAATTGCATGGCTTCCGAAATTTACCCCCTGCAGACGAGGAAGCAGTAATAGATGCTCTATTACGCCTGGCGCAGCTTGCGTCTGATTACCCCCAATTCGCGGAGATTGAGATCAATCCCTTGAGCGTCTTGGAGCAAGGAAAAGGAGCTGTAGCAGTGGATGTGCGCGTGAGATTGGGTCTTTAATCGCCATCTAATGCTTCTACAATCCAGAGAAGTTGATGCATGCCCATCAGAAGTGGGGGTGTATGGATGAATTCATTTACTGTGTGGGCTCCATTGCCAGTGGTTAAACCAATACAAATCGCCGGGTAGCCCAAGCTTAACGGAATATTTGCATCTGTTGATCCGATATTCAATCGGGGTTTAATGCCGACTGTCTCCAAACCCTTTACGGCAATTTCAACGAGTGGGTGATGTTGAGAAATTCCACCAACAGGGCGCTGGCCAATCAGCTCCATTGTTATCCGCACATCAGGGCTCTGAAAATATTGGATTACGGAGTCAACCCTTGAAACCAGGTCACCTAAAATCGCTTCATCCTCTGAGCGAAGATCAAGATCGAGATGTGCTTCAGCAGCAATGGTGTTCACTGAAGAACCTCCAGCAATCACACCCACATTTAAGGTCGTCCGTGGTTGCTCTGGTATTTCAAGCGCATGAAGCCTGGTGATTATCTGAGCTAATTCATGCACTGCAGATGGTCTCCCATAATCAACCCAGGAATGACCTCCGGAGGTCTTTACCGTAATCCGATAGCGGCTGACACCCAAGCCGCGATGGTAGATTTGGCCTAAAGCCATCCCTTCAAGGATAAGATAAGCCCGAGGTTGATCTGCAAAGCGATCGACCAGCGCGCGCATACCGCGCAAATTCCCCAGGCCTTCTTCACCGACATTAGCCACGAACCATAAATCAGAGTTAAGCGCCACCTGGCGTTGGTGCATCTCCCACACCAAGCCCAATAATCCGGCTACTCCAACTGCGTTATCCCCGATTCCTGGTCCTGCGATTCTGTCCTCCGAACGCTCAACACGCAGGTCCGTATCCAGCGGGAAAACCGTATCCAGATGAGCAGAAACAACGATCGGTTGTGACGTGGTTTTTCCCGGCAACCGCCCGTATACATTCCCGACATCATCTATAGCAATATCCACCAAACCTTCTTGTAGAAATCGTTCCTGGATATATACCCCCCGTTCCCGTTCATTGAAGGTGGGGGCAGGGATCTGCTGGATCGCTATAGCCAACTCGAGCACTCGATTCACCATTTGGGGATCCATTAGAATCTATACCTCACGGACAGTTTGACTGAGCGCTTCAATTCGCGCCGGTGCAAGACCTGGCAAGGATTCCAGGGCATAAAATGGTCCCTGGCCTTCGATCACGAGGGACGCAGAAATATTGCCGTGAACAGCTGCCTGGACTGGATCGAAAGTACGGCGAAAACCGGCCAAGAATCCTCCACAGAATGCATCTCCAGCACCAGTCTGGTCGACAGATTGAACTGCATAAGCAGGGATTTCCCAACGTTTTCGGCTGGCTGAGTCATAGAGCAGCTGCCCGCGTACTCCGCGTTTAATGACAATGATCTCACACCCGTACGAAGAAAGTGTCTCCGCCATTTCCCATAAGTCCGTACTGCGGCCCTCGAAAAGTGCCCGGACTTCTTCTTCTGAGGGAAGGAAAGCATTTAAACCGGTCACGATCGATGGAACATCGTCCCGGAAAGTTGGCGTCATGTAACCGGGAGATGGATCGATAGTGATCAGGGTGAATCCAGCATGGCGTAGAATGGCCGGCAGTAAACTATGAGTCAAATAATCAACGGGGCAGATGTGAGCTGCAGTCGCTTCCAAATACTCAGGGATCAAATCTATATGTCGTAATGAGGTAGAGGTTAAGCGCGTGCGGCTATCTGGTTCAAAGGAGGCAGGTTTATAACCGAGGAGAGCTTTTGGAAACGGCTGCCCAATGTTCGAGAAGTAAGTCATTGGGTCCTCATAAATCCGTTGAGTGGGATCGCGGTAGGCATAAAATGAGCGCAAATCAACAGGTTCGGGGAGCACATTAATTCCATGCGTATTAAAACCATGTTGCGAAAAATCGGTTATCCAATCTTCAGGAAAATCCTCACCAACCCGGCTGACTAAACCAGGTGGTGGTGAAGGTTCCCAGACTGCCAATCCAGCCGCAGCATACAAAATATTGCCACCAGGCACATCCAGAAAAATTTCTCCATTTGGGAGCACAACAAAATCTCGCCTGAGCTGTCCGGCGAGAATATTGCGCGGGTAAGGTCGAGTTGCTGGTGAATCCACAAAGAAATTATACGTCAGGATATGAATTAATGGAAATGTAAGGCTAATCAAACAATATTGCATGAATTATGAATAGATAACATGTATAATTCCCCCCATGAACCTTCAAACCTTGCGCGCTTTGTTGGTTTCCATGCGACCCAAGCAGTGGATAAAGAATGTATTAATCTTCACTGCGTTGGTGTTTGATGAAAAACTGCTGGATCCTCAAGCGCTGTTGGTTACTGTCGCAGGTTTTATGCTCTTCTGTCTGGTATCGAGCACAGTTTATATCTTAAACGATATCACCGACTTAGAGGCAGACCGCTCGCATCCAAAAAAGCGCAATCGCCCGATCGCTTCTGGGGCACTTCCAATTTCAATTGCCCGTTGGTCTGTCTTCCTGCTCTTACTGGTAGCTTTCCCTCTCGCTTATTTGCTCTCATCAAGTTTTTTCATAATTTTGCTTTCCTACTGGTTGTTGAGTCTCGCATATTCCAAATGGCTTAAGCACATCGTAATTATTGACGTTTTCGTTCTGGCAAGTTTCTACGTGATCAGGGTAATTGCCGGATTGACCTTGATCGAGGTCACTCGTTTCTCACCCTGGCTGTATGTTGTCACCACGCTTCTAGCCCTGTACATTGGCTTGGGGAAAAGACGAGCAGAATTAACTTTATTGTCAGATGATGCCTTCGCTCACCGAAAGGTATTAGATGGTTACACAGTCCCCCTTTTAGACCAGTACATCACTATCGTTTCAGCAACCACAATCGTAGCTTACAGCCTGTATACCTTCTCAGCGCCTAACCTGCCTGAAAATAATGCCATGATGTTGACTATCCCGTTCGCGATTTATGGCATTTTACGTTATCTCTACCTGGTTCAAACCAATCAAGCCGGAGGCGCGCCAGAGGAGGTTTTACTCACCGATCGCCCCTTACAAATAACATTGATCTTGTGGGGATTGGTGGTTTTTGTCATCCTTTATCAATTCTGATCCTCCATGCCAGCCATCTCCGCCTCTGCTCCAGGGAAAATAATCCTTTTCGGCGAACATTCAGTGGTTTATGGCCAACCTGCGATTGCGGTTCCCGTGACCCAGGTCCAGGCCAAAGCCATCATTACCGCTCGACCAGATCGACCTGCAGGCTGGGTTGACCTGGCAGCGCCAAATATTGGGCTTGAAGCATCCCTCAAGGACCTACCTGAGGATCATCCTTTATCCTTTGTGGTGGAGAGGGTCTTTCAAGAAATTGCAATTTCCCGCCCACCAGCGATGACCATCAGGATTACCTCTACAATTCCTATCGCAGCTGGATTAGGATCTGGAGCGGCAGTGTCCGTGGCAATCATCAGGGCTTTATCGGAATTCTTAGGTCAACCCCTGCCAGATGATCGCGTATCCAATCTGGCGTACGAAGTTGAGAAGTTGCACCACGGAACCCCGTCTGGCATTGATAATACAGTGATAACCTATGCAATGCCGGTCCATTTTATTAGAGCCAGTGAAGATGGATCCCAGCAAGTGGAAACTTTCGAGGTCGCTGAACCATTCACGATGATCCTCGGTGATTCTGGCATTCCCAGTCCAACTGCCATCACGGTGGCAGATGTCCGTCTGACCAGGCAAGCTGATCCAAAAACCTTTGATGATATTTTTGAGAGCATTGGGGAGATCGTAGCACACGGTAAAAGGGCGATCGAATCTGGAGATAATGGTACGCTCGGCACATTGATGGATCAAAACCAGGCTATGTTGGTTAAGTTGGGCGTTTCTTCCCCGGAGCTTGATAATCTTCTCCACGCCGCTCGCCAGGCAGGGGCACTTGGGGCTAAGCTTTCCGGAGGAGGTCGGGGAGGCAATATGATCTGCCTTGTAAGACCCCCAGATGCAGACCGGGTATCTGAGGCCTTAATGGTAACAGGTGCCACTAATACGATTACAACCGTGGTTAGGAATTAATTCCCGTAAGACAGGGACGGTTTTGATGGACGATTTTCCTAAGAATTCCAATTCAATCACATTACTGAAACTGGGAGGCTCGTTGATCACCGAGAAGGCTCATCCGCGAACCCTCCGTCCAGACACATTGATCCGCCTCGCGGATGAAATTGCATCTGCTCTGCAGGAACAGCCATCAATGCCTCTGATCATAGGGCACGGTGCAGGATCATTCGCCCATGTATCTGCCGATCACCATAGCACCAGACAGGGTGTTAGGACCCCAGCCCAATGGCGTGGATTTACAGAAGTCTGGTGGGATGCGTCAACCCTCAACCGTTTGGTGATGAAAGCGTTGTTGGAAGCTGGACTACCCGCCATCTCCCTGCCGCCTTCAGCCAGCGTTATCGCGCAGGATGGACAGGTGATCAAATGGGACCTCGCACCGCTGAGAGCAGCTTTATCTGCAGGATTATTACCGGTGATCTATGGAGACGTGATTTTTGACACCCGGCGTGGGGGTACAATCCTTTCGACGGAGGATTTGTTTGGTCACCTGGCCAGGCAATTCCAGTCAAGACGCATGTTGCTGGCAGGGATCGAGCCTGGTGTCTGGGAAGATTATCCAACTTGCTCCCGCGTCATTCCAAAAATCACTCCAGACAATCTTGAAGATATCGCCCCCGCATTGGGCGGTTCGGAGGCAACGGATGTCACCGGTGGTATGGAGAGCAAGGTCAAACAGTGTCTTGATCTCACTCAAGATATACCGGAGTTGGAGATTGAAATCTTTTCCGGTGATGAACCAGGTACTCTAATTGATGTATTGCATGGTGCCCATAGGGGCACAATGATCGTTAGGAGATGAACCCGTCGCAACAGGTAAGATCATCTCTTTCCAGAATAGAATTCAGTCAATTCGATAAGTTATAATAGAGAGCATACCTCTGAAATGATCTATTGGGTTCGATCGATATGTATTTCAAACGCGAACAACTAGAAATTAACGAGCAGCAAGATTTAGCGCCTTATGGACTGAAAAGCGCCACCTCAAAAGGTCGCGCCTTCCCGGAGGACGAGCCCCAATATCGAACAGCTTTCCAACGTGATCGGGACCGCATTCTTCATACAACTGCCTTTCGTCGCCTTGAATATAAAACCCAGGTGTTCATAATCCATGAAGGTGACTACTACCGGACACGCTTGACTCACACACTGGAGGTGGCACAGATTGGACGAACGGTCGCTCGCACCCTGGGAGCAAATGAAGACCTTGAGGAGGCAATCTGCCTGGCTCATGATTTAGGCCATTCCCCTTTCGGTCACTCAGGCGAAGTAGCTTTAGGGCGGTTAATGAAAGATTATGGTGGTTTTGATCACAATAAGCAATCATTGCGCATTGTCACAGAGCTGGAGGAGAGGTACCCGGATTTTCCAGGACTTAACCTGACCTGGGAGGTACGCGAGGGGATCGTAAAACACGAATCGGAATATGACATTGCCGATGCATCTGATTACAATCCAGATTTACGCGGCCATTTGGAAGCCCAGATTGCCAACGCAGCTGATGAGCTGGCCTATACCGCCCACGATCTGGATGATGGCCTGCGGTCTGGCATGATCACACCCCAAATGCTGGAGGGGATAACTTTGTGGGAAATTTTGATTGAGAGCATTGGTTGGCGGGGCAATCAACTGGATGATTTATTCCGCCACCGGATAATCCGCCGCCTGATCGGTCTGGAAGTTACCGATCTGGTTACTGCCACCGGTCAATGCTTACGAGAGAACAGTGTGCGTTCAGTAGAGGAATTACAACAACTTCAATTTAATGTGATCGGGTTTAGCGAGGACATGCACCGGCGTAATCGCCAATTGAAAGATTTCCTCTACGCAAACATGTACCGCAATCACCGGGTTGTCCGCATGGCAGTCAAAGCAGAACGGATAATAATGGATCTGTTCAAAGCGTACCAGACTGAGCCGGCTATGCTTCCCCAACATGTGCAAGAATTCATAGACACCCGGGGCTTGGAACGCACAATCTGTGATTATATTGCGGGGATGACCGATCGTTATGCGCTGCAAGAGCACAGCAAGCTGTTTGACCCATCATCTTTGCCCTAATTTTCCATAGCTTTTCGGGATAACATACAAATTCAAAGGAGCGATCCTGATTCATCTTTCACGGTATAATACGCCCCTTGGAGAGAACTTATGGGTGATGAACAATATCTAACTTATGAAGGTGCACAGAGCTTACAAGAAGAACTCGAACGGCTTAAGGGTCCTGAAAGAGATGAGCTCGCAAAACGCCTGCGCTCTGCCATCCAAATGGGAGATTTATCTGAAAACGCGGATTACCATGCCGCCAAAGAGTACCAGGCATTCCTTGAGGGTAAGATTCAGGAGTTGGAATTCGTATTGAAGAACGCAGTGATTATCGAAGAACTGGAGGAAAACCGCGGCGTGGTGACGGTTGGCACTCAGGTAACAATTCAGGAAGATGGCAGCTCACCAGAGACATACTACCTGGTGGGAGCCAAGGAAGCCGATCCACGTAATGGCCGTATCTCTAATGAATCACCCTTTGGGGCAGCACTATTGGGAGGCAAGGAAGGCCAGGAAGTGGTCGCACAAACCCCAGCTGGCCAGGTGCGCCTGAAAATATTGAAGATCGAGTGATCAGGAACTACCATAACTTCAATATCAAAAGCAGTGGTCCTGAGGACCACTGCTTTTTCATTTTCCAATTAGACTGAAATCGGGGTGGATTCAGCTGCTTATATTTTTTATACTTTCGACCAGGCTACCAGCTCGAGGGTCATCCTGTCGAAGAAGCTTTCGGGGGGTAAAGCACCGGAGCCATAAGACATATCAACGACGCGTGCTTCCAGTCGTAATGTTGCTGTCTCCAGGACCATTTCTCGGCTGGGTTCTGCCAGGACAGGTTCTCCTTTAGCAGACAATCGCTGGCGGGTGGTATCATCAGAGAAGGCGTTCTGGCTCATCAGCACAGTGGTGACAGTTTGGATATCATTCTTATCGAAAAGCCAGACCTCGAATGCGCTGACCTTCTTTGGATCGCCAACACCGATCGTCTCGGAGATGCCAACACCACATTCACCCAAGAACTCTCCAGCAGGAGAATCGATGCTGAAAGAATCATCAAACAGATCGTTTCCAATCTGGTAAGTGGTCATAAATTGGGCAAGTGGGGGTTCTTCTTCGGTCGATTTGTATTCAGGATATTCAGCTTCAGGTGGGGCTTCCTTGCGAGTAGTAGGAAGGCTGAAACTGAAAGATCGATTTCGGATCAGGAAAACCGCGACCAAAGCTCCTGCTAACAACAAGGTGATCAAGCACAGCCAGGGGAGCCACTTGCGCGCCAGGCTGGGTTCTTCATCTTCTTCAGGGACAGGGGTAAGCTCTCCAGCAGGTTCTGTACCTGAGAATGTAAGGAATGCTTTAATTGAATCTGGATTCTGAGTACCTGGGCTGGTGTCTATTCCAGCCAGGATTTCATTTGCATTCTCACCAACCTCGGCGATACGCTGTTGGGCTTCAGCTGCATCCTGATTCAGGGTATAGGAATCGATCGCCATGCGCAGGTAAATCTCCTGGTATTCAGGACGTAAATCGCTGGGGCCAGCATCTGTCCACTGAACCGGCCAAAGCCCCCAGCCTAAGACGACCAGCCCAATTAACAGGCCGACAACGAAACTGATGATCCCCACCCAAAGTGGTTTGTTTAGTAGCTCACGGATGGCATCCATTTTTCTCTCTCCGATGAATTGTGATTTTCCAGTATAAGTCAAATTTTAGCACAAAAGTGCGAAATTCTTTCATCGTTTTTGGTGCAAGACTCGTGCCGGAAGGTTTAGCTGACCGAGACTTCTTCCACGGATACCTGATCAAGGGAAAACTGTTCTTCGCATTGGGTACATTTGGCATGGTTCTTATTCGCGGCAACAAGCAAACCGCCGCAATTTGGACAAGGGTTGGCTAAAGGCTTTTTCCAGGAGGTGAAATCACACTCCGGGTAATTTGAACAGCCGTAGAAGGTGCGCCCTTTGCGAGTCTTCCGTTCGACCACCTCCCCACCATCTTGCGGACAAGTGACACCGATCTTATTCAGCAAGGGTTCAGTATGGCGGCACTCGGGAAAATTACTACAGCTGATGAATTTTCCATAGCGTCCCCACCGGATCACAAGGTCATGACCACATTTAGGGCAAGCCCTTCCTATGGATTCAAGTTCAACTTTCATCTCTGGGATCTTCTCTTCGGCGAGTTTAACGTCCTTTTCGAAAGGTTCGTAGAACGCCTTAATCACTTCTGCCCATTGTTCATCTCCAGAAGCGATTCGATCAAGTTCCCTCTCCATGCGAGCGGTGAATCCAACCTCGATCACATCTGGAAAATGTTCCACCAGCAGGTCGTTGACCAGAATCCCGGTTTCAGTTGGATAAAGGCGTTTATTTTCACGGTAAACATAGCCGCGCTGCTGGATCGTACCCAGGGTCGGCGCGTAGGTAGATGGTCTTCCAATACCATTTTCCTCCAGTGTGCGAACTAAAGAAGCTTCGGAATAACGGGGAGGGGGTTGGGTGAAGTGCTGTTCAGGGATGAGCTGCAGAAGCTTTTGAGATTGGCCTTCCTCAATGCTGGTTGGGATCCGTACATGCCCCTCTTCTGGCGAAACTGCATCCTCATCTTTGGCTTCCTCATAAACAATCAAGAAACCCTGGAACCGGATAGAGGAACCCGAAGCACGTAAGAGATATTCGTGTTGGGAGGTTTTCCCAGTTACTTCAACCGCAAGAGTGTCGTAAATTGCGGCTGCCATCTGGGAGGCGACAAAACGCTGCCAAATCAAACGGTACAGACGGTGCTGATCCCGGGTGAGATACTCTTTGATCCCCCCCGGTTGGCGCAGGACCGAGGTAGGCCGGACAGCTTCATGGGCTTCCTGGGCTCCGCGGGTTTTTTTGCGATAAACGTTTGGTTTTGCTGGAAGGAATTTCTCCCCGTAGCGTTGGGCGATGAACTTGGCGGTCTCTTTCTGGGCCAGGGGCGATACATTGGTTGAATCGGTGCGCATATAAGTGATCAAGCCTACCAAACCGCCATTTCCAACATCAATGCCCTCGTAAAGCTGCTGGGCAATAGCCATCGTGCGGCGAGCGCTGAACCCAAGCCGGCGAGAAGCCTCTTGCTGGAGGGTGCTGGTGATGAAAGGTGGAGAGGGTCTGCGCTTGCGTTCTCCACGCTTGATCTTTGTGATCTCGTATGCCCCGGTTTCCATATCAGCCAATATGGGCTGCACATGCTCCTCTGTCTCAAGACGGGCTTCTTTTCCATCAATGTGTGCTAATTTGGTGACAAAGGAATCCTGTGTCTCCTCAGGCTGGAACTCAGCTTCAATCGACCAGTATTCCTGGGGAATAAAATCCTCAATTTCACGTTCTCTTTCGACGATCAAGCGCAGGGCAACAGATTGTACACGTCCTGCTGATAACCGGCTGCGTACTTTTCGCCATAACAATGGACTGAGGTTGTACCCAACCAAACGGTCAAGGATACGCCGGGCCTGCTGCGCATCCACCAGATCCATATTAATTTCACGCGGTTGGCTGAAGGCTTCAGCGACGGCTGGTTTTGTGATTTCATGAAAGATGACCCGCTGGGTAATTTCGGGATCGAGCTCAACTGACTCAAGCAGATGCCAGGCGATGGCCTCACCCTCACGATCGGGATCTGTGGCCAGATAAACCTCGGCGGCATTCTTGGCCAGCTTTTTTAGCTCCTTGACTACTGGTCGTTTCTCATTTGGGACCCGATACTTGGGAGTGTAACCATTTTCCACATCTACCGATATTTGAGATCGCAACAGGTCACGGACATGTCCAACCGAAGCTTTCACCGTATATGTCTTTCCCAGAAAATTCCCAACAGTCCGGGCTTTAGCGGGAGATTCGACGATCACCAGCTTACCCTTGCGCTTCCTTTGACGGGATTTCTTGACCTTCTCAGGGGCTACCATGCCTTCGTGGGCTGGGGTGCGCCCCATCCGGAAGAGTGTGGTCCCACACACCGGACAGGTGCCGCGAGTGCCAGGTGTAGCATTAGCAGTAAATTCTGGCTTCGGGTCAATCATTTCCCGCTTAGTTTTACATTTTACACAATAAGCTTCCAAAATAAATACCTCTCTTTATACAAATTCCTGACTGGATTTCTTGAGCTGGCTAACTACTTGACGCACTTTCTGTGCCTGTTTCTTACTGCAAACCAGCAATACGTCACCAGTATCTACAACGACCAGGTTTTCAACTCCGATGGTTACTATCAGCCGGTGATCCTGGTTGCTGTATATCAGGGAGTCGCTGGTATCCAGGTCAACATGTTGTCCATGAATGACGATGTTGCCATCCTGGTCGGGATTGAGCACCTCAAATAGTGAATCCCAGCTGCCAACATCACTCCACTTGAGTCCCTCAGCGGGTATGACAGCAACCTTCCGAGCGCCTTCCATAATTCCAAAATCGATCGTCTCTGCTATGATAGCAGGCCATTCTTTATCCAGGACAACCTGGCGGTCAGGTGAGTTCCAGGCCTGGGAAATTTTTTCTAATCTGGTTGAAAGATCAGGCATCTGGCGAGCAAACTCTTCCATGATCTGGCTAACCTGCCACACGAACATACCTGAGTTCCAGGCGTGATCACCAGATGCGAGCATAGCCATAGCCTGGTTTTCACCAGGTTTTTCCTTGAAACGTAAGACATGGTAGGCAGATAATCCGTCATATGTACCAATAGATTCCCCACGCTGGATATAACCGTAACCAGTAGATGGTGAAGTGGGTTCAATTCCCAGGGTAACCAGGTATCCATCCAAAGCAACATTTAATCCAGCACTCAAAAGTCGTTTGAATTTATCTTCATTGCCAATAAAATGGTCCGAGGTGAGCACAGCCATGACAGCCTGCGGATCTCGTTCTTTCAAGAAAATTCCTGCCAGGCCGATCACTGAAGCAGTGCCGCGCGGCATGGGCTCCAACAAAAAATTCTCAGCAGGGATATCTGGTGCTTGTTGGCGTAATTCTACAGCCTGGTCAGCAACGGTGACAACGAGTATCCGCTCAGGTGGGAAAACACCTGCCAAACGGTGAACAGCAATCTGGAACAAGCTTTGCTCATCGATCAGGCGCAGCATCTGTTTCGGTTGCGCCTGGCGAGATAGGGGCCACAAACGGGTACCTCCACCACCAGCCATGATCACTGCATAGTAATGGTCAAACATACATTCTCCTCCGCCAGATTGATCACCTGGCAGAAATTAACTCAGTAATTCTTGATCACCCTGATATGTTGCTTTTGCTTCCCGCAGGGCAATGTAGTTCATACCGCCCACCTGGCGAATCATGCCTTTGAGCTCCATGAGAGCCAGTGCTGCGGTTACTTTTTCGATCGGTAGCTCGGTGCGAGAGCGAATTTCATCAATGTGAAGCGGTTCTCGACCCAGGGTCTCGAAAAGCTGTGCTTCCACCGCATCAGCTGGTAGGACGACGCGGGCGGTGCGGTGTTCTGCAACCATGGTTAGTTCAAGCGCTTCCAGGATATCATCCGGATGCAGCAATGGTTGAGCACCATCCTGAATCAGACGATTAGTCCCCTTACTTGCAGGACTGGTGATGTTGCCCGGGACAGCGAAAACGTCCCTTCCCTGATCAGCCGCGAAAGATGCAGTAATCAGGGCACCGCTTGTCTGGCCCGCCTCAACGATCACAACCGCCAAGGATAAGCCAGAAATGAGGCGATTGCGCGGCGGGAAGTTTGAAGCTTCAGGTGGAGTGCCTGGTGGGTAATCGCTGACCAGGGCGCCACTCTTGGTTATATGCTCAGATAGCCGCCGGTTTTCCGGTGGGTAAATGCGGTCGAGACCGCTGCCCAATACGGCGAC
>JBEQLH010000009.1:0-3785 GCA_040326075.1 Anaerolineales bacterium | reverse complement strand
CAGAATCGTGACCGAAATACCCTTCTCGTCGAGCTGCTCCCAAGTCTTTTCCAACTCGTCCGATGAACGCAGCTGCACTATGTTCTCGACGATCTTATCGCTGAGACCTGCCTCCTTTAGGGCGTGAGGCGGAGCACCCCAGGCGATCTGGGGATCAGCGAAGTAATCTAGAAGAGCTTGGAAGCGGACTGGGCCAATACCTTTGACTAGAGAAAAAGCCACCCAATATTGGCGGGGATCACTCACCTGGAAACTCCCACATGAAGGGAATTACCTTCATTTAATACACGAACATGGCGGAGAGAATACCACAGGACTTTGAACAATGTCAAGCACAACTTCAGTTCTATTCCTCAGGTAGAAGACCGGAGAGCAGGCGGACCCGAATTTGTTTGTGCTCCAGATCAATATCTAATACCACAGATTCAATAGCTGGAACGAGGATCTCAGCGCCGGTTTGATCACGAACGACATACACATCGTTGGCACCGGTATCAAGGATGCTCGACAGCAATCCAAGCGGCTTGCTATTTTCATCAATCACCTGCAAACCAAGCAGTTGGTGATGGTAATACTCACCCTGTTCCAAGGGTGGCCTGTCAGAAGTACGGACATACACGAGCTGGTTGCGGAGTTCAGCGATCTTCTCCCGCACATGGTAACCTTCAAACGTGACCAGAATACCTCTTGAGTGCGGGCGGCGTTTGATCAGTTTTATTGGTTTGAAGTGCGGACCAACAAAGAAGGTCAAACCTGGTTCGATCCGCTCGGGAAAATCAGTATAGACAACCATCAGGATTTCCCCATGTAAACCATGGGGTCGGCCTAATTTTCCGATCACCAAGAATTCAGGCTCGCCAGATATTGGCGAGCCTGAATCGTTATCTTTTTGCACAGGTAAAG
The DNA here is from genome assembly GCA_040326075.1 of Anaerolineales bacterium. Lineage (GTDB taxonomy): Bacteria > Chloroflexota > Anaerolineae > Anaerolineales > UBA4823 > PFL25. The sequence continues at coordinate 2,882 of JBEQLH010000009.1, read as the reverse complement.
ACGAGGGCTTCATTTTGGTTCCATGATATCCAATGAGGCACGTTTGCCTTCACGAGCAGCGGCGACGCGTAACAAATTACGCATTGAGTTGGCGACACGACCATTCTTTCCAATTACACGACCCATGTCTTCCTTCGCCACCTGCAAACGGATATCGACATTGGGACCACGCTGATACTGGCTCACCCGAACCTGGAGTGGATCATCCACGAGGGATAGAGCGATATATTCGATTAAATCTTGCACAGCATACCTCCAACAGCCCGCTAAAGCAGGATCAATTTTGAGAACATCTATCTAACCTGCTTAACTTTTCAAGCTTCAGTTTCCGAATCGGATTCAGCGTCAGGCTCAGTCTCTTCCTCCGGCTCAGTTTCGGTTTCGGCTTCGACATCAGCTTCGGGTTCCACCTCAGGCTCAACTACAGCTTCAGGTTCGACTTCAGCTTCGGGCTCCACCTCAGGTTCAACTTCAGCTTCAGGTTCAACTTCTGCTTCGACTTCAGCTTCGGGTTCCACCTCAGGCTCAACTACAGCTTCAGGTTCGACTTCTGCTTCTACTTCAGCTTCTGGCTCTGCTTCGACTTCAGCTTCGGGCTCTACCTCAGGCTCAACTACAGCTTCAGGTTCAACCTCTGCTTCGACTTCAGCTTCAGCTTTTGGCTTCGATTTCTTCGCGGGGGTAACGCCAGTGGTCTTTGGACTGGTAGCACGCGCCTGGGCAGCTGCTTCGGCCTCTTCCAGCAACACCTCGAGCGACTCGCCTTCCTTGAAACGGGTGAACCTGTCCAGTAGGCCAGCCGATCTGAAGAGCTGGTTTACTGAATCGCTGGGTTGAGCACCTTTGCTCATCCAATCATAAATGCGGTCTTCCTTCATTAGCAAGGTAGCTGGCTCAGTGCGAGGGTTATAAAATCCCAGGTTCTCGAGGAAGCGACCATCGCGGGGACTTTCCTTGTCGGCGGCGACAATGCGGTAGCTGGGCTGCTTTCTCCCACCAACACGACGTAAACGAATACGAACCATAAAATATATCTCCTTCAAATCTCGATTTTTTAATTTTCTGCCGGGCAAACGACCGGGGCAGAGGGGTGCGTGGAAGGTCACGCAGTAACTCCGGTGCAGCTCAGCGGGCTTAAATCTATGGCCTGTTGGCCATAGGTGCCTTTCGATATGGATAATTCTAACCGAATATGCGGGGCAATCCACGCATTCCGGACTTACGCAAACCCTTAAACATACGTTGGGCTTGTTTAAATTGTTTCATCAGCCGGTTGACATCCTGGACATCGGTGCCAGAACCTCGGGCGATGCGCCGGCGGCGGCTGGCATTGAGCACCTTTGGATTACGCCGCTCACCGCGGGTCATGGAGCTGATAATCGCTTCGGTCTTTTTAAGCTGTCGTTCAGCATCTTGCGGGTCAACTTTGTTAGCAATTTGACCCATACCGCCAGGCAGCATATCCATCAACTGACCGATAGGACCCATGCTGCGCACCTGGCGCAGCTGGTCAGCGAAATCTTCGAGGGTAAATTCACCCGAAATCATGCGCTCAGCCTGCTCACGAGCGGTTTGCTCATCAAAGGTAGCTTCAGCGCGCTCGATGAGGCCCAACATATCGCCCATACCCAGGATTCGGGAAGAGAGCCGGTCCGGGTCATAGACTTCGATCGCCTCTAATCCTTCACCTGTACCAAGGAATTTGATCGGCACGCCGGTGACAGAGCGGATTGAGATGGCAGCTCCACCACGGGCATCACCATCCATCTTGGTGAGTACCAGGCCGGTCAGCTGAACGGAATCGCGAAAACCTGAAGCGATATTAACAGCTTCCTGGCCGGTCATGGCGTCGACCACCAGGAGCACTTCCGAAGGCTCCACCCGACCTGAGATGGCAGTCAATTCGTCCATCAACTGATCATCGAGCTGGGATCGACCAGCAGTATCCAAGATCAGAACGGTGAATCCACCAAGTTCAGCCTTTTGACGAGCATGCAGTGCCAGATCCGGTGGTGCAACTCCCTCTTCGGAGAAGACCGGGACGCTCAAACGCTCACCAAGAGTCTCGAGCTGAGTGATGGCTGCCGGGCGGTAAGGGTCAGCCGCGACCAGCATGACACGTTCGCCCTGAGAACGCAGGAGACGGGCCAGCTTACCAGCAGCGGTAGTTTTACCAGAACCCTGCAGACCAACCAGCATGATCAGGCGGGGTTTTGGTCCGCTCAGGTTGAGGCGCTCAGGCTCCCCAAGGGTGGCGATCAACTCTTCGTTGACGATCTTAATCACCTGTTGGGCAGGGTTGAGGGCCTTGGAAACCTCTTGACCAACTGCGCGCTCACGGACGCGGGCAATGAAGTCCTTGACCACGCTGAAGTGCACATCAGCCTCAAGCAGAGCCAGGCGCACTTCGCGCATCGCGGCATCGACATCGCTCTCAGAGAGCTTGCCGCGACGACTAAGCTGCTTGAAGACGCCGTTCAAACGGTCGGTGAGGTTCTCAAACACGGATAATCAACCTTAAAAACCCTGTAATCGTAGCAGTGCATTGTACTGTGGGTGGGGGGAATGGTCAAGAGGTACGGTGGCCCAGAGGGGAGAAGGAGGGAATCATCTGGTCCGGTAATAAATGTTGGATACGATTGAGACCATGAATTGATCGAGAAATGCTAGGGGTTTTGAGTAAAAATATTTTTTATGCGTCAGCGCTGGGAAGACATATTGAATTAATTAAGATGGTATTCATCTGCATGGGACAAGGGTAGCACAGATAGTTTTGAATTAGAAGGTGAGAGAATGTTCTTCATTAAATTGTGGCCATGGTTAATCTTGATGGAATAAGAGAGCAATGAGCAACTTATCCATTTGGAGGGGGTTATGTATGT
>JBEQLH010000086.1:0-10439 GCA_040326075.1 Anaerolineales bacterium | reverse complement strand
TGGTGGTGCCAATGGCGCTGGTATCAAATATCGACGTTGAGGCTTTAGTGGCATATTCGATCGTGATTTATGCCATCCTGCTGGTCATCTGGCTTTTGTTAGGCGTCTGGGCAATGCGGACATACAAGTTGAGTTTGAGCGAATTGCGAGAGCGTGCCAAAGAAGGTATCGAGCTCGTACGCCAGGCACAGGAGGTGGATCCAAACGAGCTTCCAGAAACTCAATGATTGATCAGGTTCAACTTTAAGAATTAACTTAGATAAAGGAATTAGAAAGGAGATCTCATGCCAACCTTAGACGAACTAAAAGATAAGTGGTTTATTGACGTGACAAAAGAAGGAGGTTTTCCTCCCCAGACTCGCCATCCGGGAGCGCTGGTTGGTCCATATACCGACGGCAACTATTTGGAGCCGCTGATCGATGGCGCGGCGCTGATGGCGGAGTTCCATGACCAGCTGGAGATGATGATCAATTCTGAGGATCCCAGCCAATGGACTTTGTTCATTTCTGCAATGAATATCCAACCGGTCAAACTATTAGGTGAGCAAAACCCGGCCAAGGATGCGATGACCAAAATCCTGGATGCGGCGGAGGCAGGTGTGCACGTTTATTACCTGGGCAGTGGGCACGCAGGCGCAGATAAGATCGCTGCAGACTTCGCCAAGAAATTAATGGCGCATGGAAGTGAGGGGACCGGTGATAAGCGTTTTCCACCTTTCGCTGGTCAGCACCAGAAATTTACCGTGGCTCAAGGACCAAATAACGCCTGGTTGGCAACGCTTGGCTCAGGGGATTTCTTCAAAACCAACTGGGACACTCCAGACCATCTGGATGAAAATCCAAATCGCCCAAAGGGCGCGGGCGCTATCCATAATGTATCCATGAAGATCCACGGACCCGCGATTTATGATATCGCACTGACCTTTGCTGAACGTTGGAATGATGAACCCAGTCGGGATCGCACTGCACCAGAAATCACTTCAACAATCCCAACTGATTTCGTTAACACTCCCATCCCCCCGCAGGGGACTCACTCAGTACAGCTGCTGCGCAATTACGGCATCCAATCCAAACCTGGGGAGAGCTACTCCTGGTCAGATGTGAGTGAATTCACCATCTGGGCCTCCTATCTCAACGCAATCAAACGTGCTGAACGTTACGTTTACATCGAAGACCAATATCTCTACCCATTCCGCTTCGATCCGGTCATGGAACACAGTGATGATGATGCCCGTTTTGCTGATGTTTACTTCCAGCTGGGTGAGGCGCTCAAACGAGGCGTGGATGTAATTCTGCTTGTACCGGGACGCGATGACGCTTTTTACAAGCACTACGAATTTCAACACCGCGGCATCGGCGCTGAATATCTGAATCACATCTCTGAAGACCTTCCCGGAGCTGGACGATTCATATTCAGTAAACTGCACGTAGGAAAGAAAGATCCTGTGGTCCACGCCAAGGTGATGCTGGTTGATGATGAACTGGCGCTGGTTGGGAGCACCAATGTAGCCCTGCGCAGCATGGCGCTTTGTTCGGAGATCCACATGGCGATTATCGATGAGAAAAATGAATTCGCCCGCGACCTCAGGCTGCAGCTTTGGGGTGAGCACATGGGGTTGGATGATTTCGAGAGTATCCTCGATCCATACAAGGCAGTTGAAGCCTATCGCCAGACTGCCGAAGCAGAACAGGGACATTTACGCCTGCTGCCCACGAAGCGCCTTGATTTAAAGATTTCTTATGGACGCGTTTGGGATGAAGTCATCGATCCATACCGGGGACCAGATCCGGATAAATGATCCCTGATGGGTGTCCAGAGGGTTTTGGACTGATCAGACCTACAGGAGTAGCTAGATTTTCACGAATAAAGTAAACAGGATTTTTCAGCTATTGGTGATGATGTTGGTTTCTTGCGGACCGATCCAGAATTACGATGACCCGAATGAACCCTTCTATGAAGGTCACTATGCTGATGAAGCGCCAATTCTTGGAGAGGCGATTAAAATCGTAACCTGGAATCTAAGCTTCGCTGAAAACCTTAACCTTGCAATAGATACACTGACCCAGGTGGATGAGTTGAAGGAAGCAGATATCCTGCTGCTTCAAGAAATGGATGAGCCAGGAGTTACTCTGCTCGCAAAAACCTTGGGGTACAACTATGTGTATTATCCAGCAACCATCCACCGTCGCCATAACAAGAATTTTGGCAACGCAGTTCTGTCTAAATGGGAAATTACCGGGTATGAAAAGATATTATTGCCCAAAAACGGGTCAAGTAATAAACACACCCGCAATGTTGTTAAAGCAGAAATTATGATCTCTGATCAGAAAATTATCGCTTACAGCGCCCATCTCGAGACTTTTTGGATACTACAGCCGAAAAACGACAGACAGGTGGCATTCCTTGCCGATCAAGTTGACAAAGGAGATGAAGTCGTTTACCTTGGTGGAGATTTTAATTCCCTTACCGGAACCAGCATCGCTTACCTGGAGGAGCGTTTAGGTCAAGAGGGCATGGTAAGGTTATCGAAGAACACCGGGCATACCTTTGAGTATTTAGGTATGAAATTAACACTTGATCATGTTTTTGCCTCCGGGATAGAAAACTATGAGGCTGGTGTCTGGAGAGGATCAGTTGCCAGCGACCATTTCCCGGTTTGGGTTAATATTTGGCTGCCAGCAGGGAAATTGGATAAATAATAAGGAATGGAAACCCACCAATCTTTGAACACTAAAAGATTTCAAAAGAAGTAGGAGAATTGAAGATGGAAAAACTAAATTCAAACTCGCGTAATTTTCTGATTAATGGTCTGGGATATGTGGCTGGAGCAGTGGTTGGATACCTGTTCATCTACCTGATTGGTCGCCTCGGTTTTGTGACCTGGCTGTTCAGCCTGGTTGGAGAGGAACAAACATTTTTGCAGCTGCTGGCTGTGCCTTTGATAGCCTGGTTAATGCTCGCTTTGGGGGGAGGCATTGCTGGAGGGATCGGCGGATGGGTGCTGGCAAACAGCATTGGTACTGAACGTAAAGGCAAGCTGGTTGCTGGAAGCAGCGTCGCCTTCGCTGCCACCACGGGTCTCCTGGTGATGGTATTCTTGTTGTTAACCAGTGTGATTGCGCTGTATAACAACTTCAACGCAGAACGAATTGAGCAATACGGCATCCTTTTTGGTTTGTATGGATTGGTGTTCGGATTGTTCACAGGTCTTTTGCAAGCTTTCACGACTGTGCGCCTGCGCCACACCTGGCGGGTGATCCTGGCCTCCACGTTAGGATTCGCGCTGGGCGGTGTATTAGCGGGAATTCTGATCCGCTTGGTAAACCCAACAGCAGGTCTTAAGACCTACCCAATTCTCACCACCCTTGTCTTGTTGATTGCCCTGGCATCTCCATATTTCTTGGGGGGCGGAGCGTTAGGTTTAACTTATCACCGCATCGCAAAGCGCACTCTCGATGGAGGGGATACAGTTGAATCGGCTCAATCACCAAGGTGGCAGATCGTTGTGGTCGCTGTTCTGGCTTTGTTTGTGATCGTCCCAATCGTCAATATTATCGAAAAAGTGTCTGGTTTTTTGACTGTCAAACCGGCCAACCTGCAATCACAAATCTCAACGGAAACAGTTGGCGTGCGGTGGAGCGAACCGATAGCAGTATCAGCAGGAAGTGTTGATTTTGAGCTACCGACAAGCAGAACGGAAACGGCAATGGTTTCTGACTCCGATGGCACTGAGCACCAGGCCTGGTGCAGTCCAGAAGGTAACATTCAATACCAGCTCGGAAATGGATCCGTTGAGCTGATCGATTTTCCATCCTGCAGCAGTACACCAGCCATCGCATTAGATTTGGATGGCAACCCGCATGTGGTCTGGTATACACAAGAGGTGCGCGACACCACCGGGGTTACCAATCCGGCGAGCATGCTGGTTGAGAGCATTCTTAGAAATGGAGCATGGAGCGAAGCTGCCATCGCCGCTCAAACTCAGGGCGAAGCTATTGCTTCCCTATCGAGCGATGTGGAGGGCAATCTGTTCCTGGTATGGAGCGACCCAGCAGACCAAGCTGGAAAGATGTTCATGTCCATTCAAGAGAACTACCAATGCTCCGCAGAAGACCTCAGCCCCGTTGAACGCGCCGGCTTAGAAACTCTCCTGGGAGGGGATACTCGCCCTCCTGGATCCAAAATTCCTTACTGCCGCAACGAGTTTGATCGCATTATCTACACTCCCAACCCTGAAGCAGGATACAGCGACCAGCAGATCACCCAAAATGGCGGCTTTGATCAGGTATCAGCGCTGATCGAGGGGGCAAAATTTGAGGCGCTGTTCAATGTTATGCAGTATGTGGAAACCAAGACCAAGCCCAGCCCGGGGAGCATTCTGTCGGAATCGGTGGGCAAACTCTATCAACAGGTCAAAGCAAATCCAGAGGATTACCCGCGCGGCATGACAGTGCGCATTCTGCTGGGCAACTATCCAGTCTTCGCAGATTTTACCTGGGGCAGCCAAATCATCGAGGTGATCAAAGATCTCAAAACGGTTGGGGTGGAGAAAATGGTCGATCCGGAAATCGGCTGGCGAGTTGAAGTGGCCAATTACCCTGGCGTTTACCCCCACAGCCATAATAAGATGTTTGTCGTGGATGGCAAGCTGGCCGGAAGTCTAGGTTTCAACTACAACTACATCCACTTCGCTAAGGACCATCCTTCTGGTGAGGGGGATAACTTGTTTGATCTGGGTCTCTCAGTCGTTGGACCAGTCGCCCAGGATACCCTCACACAATACGATGATATGTGGCATGGCGCCGACCAGATCCACTGCGAAGACCTTACTTTGCCGGAAGGTCAATGGCAGGACACTTGCCAGGAGGTGAAAGCCACCAGCGATCATGTGCCAGAAGTGCTGCGCGCATACCTGCCACCTGATGGTGATACCAATGCCTTCTCCTTATATCGCTCGAAAGTATTTAGTGAAGCCGATGATTTCGTGGCTGCCAGCCTGGCCGCATCTACTGAATCGATCGAGCTGATCACAGCTAATTTCTCGATGGACCTACACTGCATACTCAACCTGATTTCTCCCGGCTTCTGCACACTAGCAGATTCGATGCCCTATCTTGAATCCATCCTGGAGTCAGTAGAGAAAAACCACACCCATGTGCGCGTAATCATGGAAAACGCTAATAGTTATGGTTTGGAGAACCGTGTTACAGCAAGTATTCTCTATCCTGAATTGATCAGCCGCGGATTGGAGGATCTGGTGGAACTGCGCTTTTACAACGGCAGGGTACACGCAAAATCCGGACTGATCGATGACTCGCTTTTGATTATCGGCAGCCAGAACTACCAGTACAGCGCTTGGGGTGAGGGTGGTGGGCTCGGTGAGAATAATATCACCACCAGCGATCCCGGAGCAATCGCGGAATTTAAAGCGCTGTTTGAAACCAAATGGGATGAGGCTATCCCGGTTGCGGAAGCAGAATACGGTGGATCTACGTCTAAATGATCCCCTGGAAGAACACGGTAACGCGCTGGGTTCTAAACATTCAAGGTTGATGGTCCAAGGATCGGATTAGGAAGAGCAGCCTATGGCTTACTTTATTGTCCGCATAGTTGTAAACGCTCTGGCAGTCGCACTCACGGTTGCCATACTCCCAGGAATCCAGCTGGCACCAGATGTTGACAATCAGCTGATCACCATCCTGGTCTATCTGGTTCTGGGAGGCATATTTGGATTGATCAATGCCTTCATCCGTCCGCTGGTCCTGCTGGTGACTGGTTCACTGGTCATCTGGACCATGGGCTTGTTCACATTTCTGATCAACGGTCTATTGTTTTATCTGCTCTCCTACTTATCACCGAACCTGATGGTGATCACCTACCCCGGTCTCTTGTGGATGATCATTGCAGGGGCGATCATGGCGGTCTCAGTCACCATCTTGGAAGCACTTTTCGGATTGGACAGCCCGGTTATTGATGATGCAGGGAAGAGCAAATTTTACTGGCGCTGGTTGGGATACCTGCCAAAAGGGCGGCGCAACAGGATTGTTGACAACCTGCGCCTCAAGCAAGTTTACGACACAATCCGACGCTACAGTATCGATATTCTCGTTGGCGCTACACCTTTAGCTGGTATCAGGCATTACATGCAGCGCATCATTTACCGTGACAAACAGATCGTCACCGAAGAGACCGCTCCAGTAACAGTCCGTTTGATGCTCCAAGATTTGGGTCCTACATACGTCAAGCTGGGTCAAATGATCGCCAGTCGTTCAGAGATGCTCCCCGCGGAGTGGGAATCTGAATTGAACAAGCTGCAAAGCGAAGTGGCCCCATTTCCGTACGCAGAAGCAGAACGAATAATCTCTGATGAGCTGGGAGCACCTCCGGAAGAGTGCTTCTCAACTTTTGCCGAGCAGGCTTTTGCAGCAGCTTCAATGGCCCAGGTATACCGCGCCTCGCTTCTGAGTGGTGAAGATGTGGTAGTGAAAGTCCAACGACCTGATATTGATGTGACGGTACGTGGTGATCTCAATGTCATGCGGGATGTCGTCTCAACCCTTGAGAAACGAGCTCAATGGGCGCGCAACCTTGGGTTCAGTGGTATGGTCGAAGAATTCGCTGAAAATGTAACCGAGGAATTAGATTACTCTATCGAAGCTTATAATGCCAGGCGTTTGAAGGAATCGATGCGCGATTTCGATTATGTCAGCATACCCACCATCTACAGTTCTTACTGCACATCCAAAGTGATCACCATGGAGTTCATGCAAGGGGTGAAAATGACTCAGGTCGAAGGGATGGATGCTGCCGGTATCGATCGCCAGGAACTGGCTAGAAAGTTTATCCGAGTCATGAACAAACAAGTCCTTCTGGATGGCTTCTTTCACGGTGATCCGCATCCAGGCAATGTGCTGGTTGATCTCGATACCGGGAACATTGTTTTCCTTGATCTGGGGATGATGGGCCAGATGACCGATGAACAGCGCATGGCCTTGTTCGATATCATCTGGTCGCTCAAGTATGGAGAATCGCGTGATTTAACCAACATCCTGCTGCGACTCTCAACTCAATACAAAGAGTTCGATGAAGAAAATTTAAACAAGGACGTAGACCGGTTGGTACAGCGACATGTTGTCTATGCCGAATCGAACCCTGACTTATCAGCTATCGTCCAAGAGGTGCTCAACCTGCTTTACAAGTACGGTCTGCGGCTGGACCGATCATTAACTATCGCTTTAAAGAGCCTGATGCAAACAGAAGAACTGGTGCGCACCCTGGCACCCGAACTCTCCTTTCTCAATGTAGCAGTCGAAGAAGTTCAGGGAGTGATCATGGACCAAGTTCAGGGTGATGCAATCTTTGAAGGGGTTAAGAAGCAGGGTATTAGGACAGCAAAGAACCTGGTGGTTAACTGGCCAAAATGGCAGCGAGCAGCAGGGAGATGGGCGCAACAGATTGAGAGCGGTAGTTTCTCAATTCAACTAGACACGAGGGAGCTCAACAAGAATATTGAGCAGGTGAACACAAGTTTGAACCGCAGTGTGCGCAGCGTCATCGTTGGGTTGTTGATCGTGGGGATGCTGCTTGGTTCAGCTATCGTCAGTCTAGCGCCTATAGAGAAGCTGCGCTTCCTTGATTTTCTTCCCTATGATGTTTTTATTCTCATATTCATCATCGCCGCATTTCTCGCCCTTGGATATGTCATATATTCCTTGTGGATCACTTATCGCGAAAAACAGGTTTAAAACAGAGGTAATTCTTCATGGTAAATCGAAAGCCTTCCCTAATCAATCGCCCGGTGGTCCGCATTCTGATCATTTGGGTAATTCAAACCCTGGCATTAATAATCCTCACCTTTCTTTTGGCTGGCCTCGATGTGGATCGAATAGGAACAGCTATGCTGGCGGTAGTATTGATCGGTTTTATCAATGCGATCTTCTGGCCCTTGTTGAGTTATATCTTGCTACCCTTCGTAGTCCTCACTATGGGGATTCTCTCCTGGGTGATCAATGGAATTGTCATCTGGCTGGCAGGTCAGTTCATCAATGGATTTGAAGTAGCAGATCTCGGGACCGCAATGCTGACTGCGCTTGGTTTAACGATAATCAACCTGATCGCCAGCTCGCTGCTGACCATCGACGACGATGGTTTCTGGTACCGCAATATCGTCCAGCGACGCATGAAGCGCCGGGAGTCATTCACAGAAACAGATGTCCCCGGCGTGTTATTCCTTGAGATCGATGGCTTATCGAGACCAGTCCTGGAACTGGCTATTCAAGAGGGTTATGTACCAAACTTGGCCAAGTGGCTGCAGACTGGTACTCATAAACTAATCGAATGGGAGACAGATCTCTCTTCCCAAACATCGGCCAGCCAGGCCGGAATTTTACTGGGGAACAACACGAATATCCCAGCTTTCCGCTGGTTCGACCGAGGAAAGAAAGAGATCGTCGCCTCCAGCAGTCCAAATTTCGTGGCTGAGCTGGAAAAGAAACTCTCTAATGGAGATGGTCTGCTGGCTGAAGGTGGCGCCAGCCGTGGCAATTTATTCTCCGGCGATGCGCCCAATGTGATGAACACTGCCAGCACTGTGACGGATTTATCAAGATTTCACACTTCCGAATTCTATGCATATTTCCTGCATCCTTATAACTTCATTCGCACAGTCGTGCTGACTATCTGGGATATCATCCTGGAGATGCGGCAGTTCCGCAAAGCGCGTCAAAATGACGTTTACCCGATCCTGGAAAAATCCCATAGAGGTGGGAAATATCCAATATTGCGGGCGTTTATGACCGTGATCATGTTAGACCTGAATATTTACACCTTGATTGGAGATATTTTCTCGGGTGCCCCCTCAGTTTATGCGACCTTCGTTGGTTATGATGAAGTAGCTCACCATTCGGGGGTTGAATCCAAGGATGCCTTGGACATACTACAGAAGATCGATCGGCAGTTTTCAAGGGTAGAAAATGCGCTCGAACAGGCTCCTCGGCCCTACTTCCTGGTAGTTCTCTCTGACCATGGGCAGACAAATGGTGCCACATTCAAGCAGCGCTACAACATGACCTTAGAACAGTTTGTCCAGCAGTTAGCCACTGATAAGTACAATGTCCAAGGTGCAATAGATGTCCATGAAGATTGGAAACAATTAAATGTGTTTCTTTCGGAAGCTATTGCCTTTGATCACTCAGTCGTCAGCCGACCATTAGGGAGAGCGTTAAAAGATCAAACATCCGATGGAGAGGTAATATTGGGTCCCGAAGGTGATGAGCGCGATCCTGATAATATGCAACCAGAGCAATTTGCTCATTTAGTTGCCCTAGCTTCTGGGAATTTGGGTTTGATTTATTCCACCCGGCTCGGGGAACGCAGTCCGATGGAGGTGATTGAGAAGATCTATCCTGGCATGTTAGATGGTCTTGCGAGTCACGATGGGATTGGCTTTATTATGGTGCATTCTGAAGAACACGGTCCTGTCGCGATTGGAGCGAATGGAAAATATTATATAAATGAAGACCGTGTTGAGGGGGAAAATCCACTGGTCCGTTTCGGACCGAATGTGGTTGCGCATTTGAAGAGGACGGATTCATTCCCTGACGCTCCCGATATCCTGGTCAACAGCTTCTATGATCCAGACAAAAAGGAAGGGGCAGCTTTTGAGGAATTGATTGGATTTCACGGTGGATTGGGTGGTTATCAGACGCAACCATTTCTTATGTATCCGGCAGAATGGGATTTGAAGGTAGAAGAAATCGTTGGCGCGGAGCAGGTTTACAAAGTGTTAAAAGGCAAACTAGTTGAAATGCAGAAGGAATGAGAGCGCTCTACTATATATATGATCTTACTAATTTGTAGAACCTTATGTATTACCTAACCTACGCCAGCAGACCTCTTTTTTTCCACTTTTTCGGGCATAATTTGTGTTTTCCGGTAAATCTAGGCTCTCAAGAAATCTAGCCAAAGTTACAATAATCAATATGGAACGCGGTTCGGTAATCCATTTCAGCTTCGAAACCTCTGATTGAACTTTGACCCCAAACCTACAGTAGGTTCGGCTGAAAAAGATGACTCGAATTTATGTTCACTGGGGATTCGCACCTATTCTCATTGATAAAGAGACACCTATAGGTCAAACCTGGAAATGGTGTAGTAAGAAGCAACCTGCGTCAGCAGACCCCTGTTTTTGTCACTTTTTATCGCATAATTTATGGGTTCGGGTATATCTGGACTTTCAGAGAATGGCATCACAAGCAAGCCTGTCATCAATAGGATAAGCAATTATGCGATCCATCTTAACATCAAAACTCGTCATAGATCCCCAGCAAAGAGCCTGCACTGAGCTTGCCGAAGTGGGTTAGACTACATCCATCTCATTCAAAATGACTGACTACTAGTACTGAGTCACAATGAATGAGATGGGTGTGTCATTGCGAAG
>JBEQLH010000008.1:9848-31433 GCA_040326075.1 Anaerolineales bacterium | reverse complement strand
GTATTCGCTGCACGATACCTGCATAGGAAGATGCTAAACCAAATGAAATTGATAAACCCAATACCAATACTAAGCTAATCGCGTGTAGTATTCTTCGCCGTGAGTGATCTGTTAAGAAGTACAACAGCATGGCTGCAGATAATGCAAATCCCGCTATTGAGGCAAAACTCGAATGCAGGCGTGCTTCAACCTCAGAATAGGGGACCCCGTCCACAAATGGTCGTGTACAAAAAATGCCTGCCATGAGTATTCCCAAGGCATAAATTAAGAGGGGCAAATGGCGAAAGCGATATTTCCCTTCCTGGCGAAAATTAGTGATAGTTCCAATCGATAGGAGAACACCAAAGCCAATAAAGCCAATCTGCATGATCCACTTATTAGGATATCCCTGGGAAGCTAATTCACTGATTGTATTATGCATCCAGTTATAAGGTTCTGGCACAAAGAAATGCGCAATCAGGATCACCAAGACAATAAATATGACAGATAAAATTGTGAATTTCATTATCTATGTTTTGAAAATGAGGGCGAGAATTCAATAAATTTAGCGTGTACCTGTTGACTCAGGCTTCAACGAAGCCTGCATCATCCTCTGTCATATATCAACTGGCTCGCAATCGCCTGCTCCCATTTCAGACATCATGTTTTCCATCATGCCAGCCATCATTTTAGACATCATCTTAGGAATCGCCCTGGTCGCCAATGCGATGAGAAAACCACCTCCAATCGCTCCAAGACCAGCAGCAAGGAAATAACCTTTATATGGTGAGTCTTTGTTGTCCATTATCTAACTCCTTCCAACGAGTGACGTTTCACAAATGTACTTTTATTCTACGCCCCGGGTATGGTGCCAGCAGATATACCTTGCTGAATAATTCATAGATTTTTTATCTGGCACTCAGTCCAGTTTCGAACTTGCTGATGATGAGGCTGCCAGGATTGCCATACAGAATGAGCCCAAATTTGGACGAGATTGGTATGTTCATTCAAGTTTTTTGCTCGATAGACATCCAGAAGGGTGAGCTCACCGGGTGAACCAGGCGGCTCCATCCAGATAAACTTCTGTGAAACCTGGGCTGCTCTGCTCATTATTTTGGTGACTTGCTTAGCCTCATAGTGATGATCGGGCATCAGGTGGAGACTGATGAGGTGAATTGCGACGGATTTTATCGATTGATTGGATGGCTTTCCAGGGTGCTGTGCTGCATAAGCATCAACTGTCAAATGGGGGATTGGGGGGTAACCGTAAATCTCACATTCCTTGGCTAGCACCTCGCCAAAGATCGACCCACATCCAGGAGATGCACCAATATAACGGTGAGTTGGACCATCGATCTTTGCAAATGATGCTCCACAACCAAAGCAGAATTCCAGCTCATTCCCCTCTGCATGGTTCATTTGATGGATAACTCTAATATTTGACACAATGTTTCAGTCACGAAATTAGTTCTCGCTTGCGATCCAGTCCTGGTAGAAATTTATCATACTTATGAATTCAATTCACCGGTAATCATCTGGGGGATGATTTCTGCTGTTTAAATTGGATTCCAGTAATTCATTATACTGGGAGAATGCAAATATCACTAATTCAGGAAGATCATGTGAACTTTAATTGACAGATGCATTTGATTGCATTATAATTCGAACGCGTTCATGTACCTTATACTGCATTTTTACCGGAGGCCAACACGTATCGAACGGTTTAATATTCGGCACTAATGTAATAGAAAGCCAAGCGATGCTCGGCAGGGAATGTGAACGTCAGCCGGGCTATTTTGTTGCCTATAGATCACTTGAAAAGGAGGTGAGGCGATTGGTAACGGTTGAACTAAGACCAAATGAAAGCCAGGATCAGCTGCTCAGGCGCTTCCGCAAGAAAGTCGCAAAAAGTGGCGTCATGAGCACAGTTCGACGGAAAAGATGGTTTGTATCAAAAAGCGAGTTACGTCGCATCCAAAAGAAAAAAGCAGTCCGCAGGTTGAGACGCCGGAATCCCAGATATTCCGAATAATATTTGAGTTGAAATAAATTCCAGAGGTATTGATGGCTAAAGAAGAAGGAAAAATTACAGTTGAAGGGACAGTGATCGAAGCATTACCGGCGACTCAATTCAAAGTTCGCCTGGATAACGATCATGAAGTTTTGGCATACCTGTCAGGGAAAATGCGTAAACATTACATTCGCATTCTGTTAGGGGATCGCGTGCGCCTTGAGATGTCACCGTACGATCTTTCGCGCGGGCGAATCGTTTATCGCCAGAAGAAACACTCTAAAATGCCTGAATAGAGAGCTTATCCTCTCAAATCAATCTCCGGAATTATTGTAATAATTAATTCGTGGGGAACCGCCGCAGCGGCTCCCCACGTTTTTTCTTTAAGAAATAGAGCTAAATTAAGGGGCAAAACGAAGGTCAAAAGAGCTAAGAACTTTGATATAGTTTGCCCTCTCGAAGGCAGCTGGTTCGGCGACAGCCTGCTGGCTCATGCTGCCCTTCATTTGGTTGATTGACTCGTATTCGTTCTCTTCCATCCAGGATTGGACACCCTCCAAAATCTCAGTCACATGATCGAGGCCGTACTTGAGGAAGGTCGAAGCAGCCATGCTGGCGCTGGCACCAGCCATTGAGGCTTTAAGTACGTCTTCAGCGGTGTGGATACCGGAAGTCAGGGCGAAATCTACAGAGATGCGTCCATATAGGATCGCGATCCAGCGTAATGGCAATCGCAGTTCTTGAGAAGTGCTCAGCACTAACCTGGGAACCACTTCTAATTCATCCAGATCGAAATCTGGCTGGTAGAACCGGTTGAAGAGAACCAGACCACTTGCTCCAGCTTTAACAAGCCTCTGGGCAAAGTTTGGCAAACTGGTGAAAAATGGACTTAGCTTGACAGCGATTGGAATATTGATCGAATCGTGGATGGCGCTCACCAACTCGAGATATTCAACTTCGACATCCTGGCTTGAAGCATCAAGATCTGTCGCCAAATTATATATATTCAATTCCAATGCATCAGCACCTGCTTCTTCGATCTTCCTGGCATATTCAATCCAACCGCCATTCGTGACACCGTTCAGACTGCCGATAATCGGGATTTCGACGGAACGCTTCAGCTTGTGCAAATTTTCGACATAATCGTCAGGACCAATGTTGTATTGGTTTAGATCAGTGTGGGCTGCTAAATCTGGAAAGAAAGTAAGAGCTTCGGAAAAAGATTCAGTACCCTGGCTCAAGTCGCGATCGAGTCTCAAACTATCATAGATAATCTGTTCCTCGAAAAGCGAATACATTACCACCGCCGCTATCCCCGCTTGTTCCAGCTTGCGCACGGTTTCCACCTTTTGTGAGAGAGGTGAGGCTGAAGCAACGAGGGGATTTTTTAGATTTAATCCTAAATAACTCGTCGTAAGGTCTACCATGAAGAACTCCTTATCACTACCACGGGATTATTCATTGAATACATGGGGGATGGTTCGAAGATCGCTTCCCACTTATCCAAGATTTAGAAATTACTCTTTACCATTCTTGCCATTGTATTTCATGGCAGCCATTTGTTGGTACAACTCCCAGCGACTCTTAACATCATTCTCGGCCTGTTTCATGAGCGCTTCCGCCCGTCGTTCGTCGCTCTGCAGGAGCATACGATATCGGGTTTCGTTATAAGCGTATTCAGAGAAAGGAACGGTTGGCTTTTTTGAATCAATGATCAGGGGGTTTTTGCCTTCATCCACAAGGTTTGGATTGTAGCGGAAGAGCGGCCAGAAGCCAGATTGGACTGCCAATTTTTGCTGCTCCAGACCGTGAATCAGGTCATAACCATGAGCGATGCAGTGGCTGTAAGCGATAATCAAAGATGGTCCGTCATATGCATCGGCTTCAATGAAGGCACGCAGGGTCTGTTGATCGCTGGCGCCCATGGCAATCTTAGCCACGTATACATATCCATAGGACATTGCGATCATGCCCAAATCTTTCTTGGGAAGACTTTTACCTTTAGCGGCAAACTTGGCAACTGCGGCTCGCGGTGTAGCTTTCGAGGCCTGCCCACCAGTATTGGAGTAGACCTCTGTGTCGAGAACCAGGATGTTGACGTTGCGACCCATAGCCATAACGTGGTCTAATCCACCAAAACCAATATCATATGCCCAGCCATCGCCACCAACGATCCATACGCTCTTGTTGACGAATTCATCAACCAGACTGAGCAAATCCTTTGCCCGGGGATCGTCCACATTTGCCAGACGCTCTTTGAGCAACATGACTCTCTGACGTTGAGCGGTAATACCTTTTTCATCGCTCTGGTCAGCGTTGAGAATTTCTGAGACCAGGTCTTCACCAACCTGATCGGAAAACACCGGTAATAATTCGTGGGCAAATTCCTGGTGTTTGTCCAACGTCAGGCGCATACCAAGACCAAATTCGGCGTTGTCCTCGAATAACGAATTTGACCACGCAGGACCACGTCCTTGATCATTCTGGGACCAGGGAGTTGTTGGCAAGTTGCCGCCAAAGATTGAGGAACAACCAGTAGCATTCGCGACGATCGCCCGGTCGCCAAATAGTTGGGTGAGCAGCTTCAGATATGGGGTCTCCCCGCAACCAGCACAGGCGCCGGAGAACTCAAAAAGCGGTTCCAAGAGCTGTGAATTCTTCACCGTACTGAATTTAATCGCGGTGCGATCTATCTCGGGAATGGTGAGGAAGAATTCCCAATTTTCCACCTCACGTTCACGAATGGGCGGCTGATCAACCATGTTGATCGCTTTGCGTCCCACCTGGGTCTTATCCTTTGCAGGGCAGACATCCACGCAAAGCGCGCATCCTGTACAATCCTCAGGGGAAACAGAAAGTGTGTACTTCATATTCGGAAATTCCTTCCATCGCGCTTCGACTGAAAGGAACGAAGGTGGAGCCTTTTCTAATAGAGCGGGATCGTACACTTTTTCCCGGATCACAGCATGTGGGCACACAAAAACGCATTTCCCACATTGGATACAAATATCAGCATCCCATTCCGGGATTTCCAGAGCGATATTCCTCTTCTCCCATTGGGATGTTCCGGTCGGATAGCTGCCATCTACGGGGAAGGCGCTAACCGGTAGATTATCACCTCTTCCAGCTATGATCTCGCCGAGCACCTGTTGCACAAATTCTGGGGCCGCATCCGGAACCGGTTGGCGGATGGTCAATTGACTGGTCACCTGGTCGGGGACATTGACTTCGAAAAGGTTTGCTAAAGTCTTGTCAACAGCCTCGAAATTGCGTTTTACGACGGCTTCACCACGTTTCCCATATGTCTTGCGAATCGCATCCTTGATGGCAGTGATAGCCTGTTCGCGTGGCAGGACACCACTGATGGCAAAGAAGCAGGTCTGCATGATGGTATTGATCCGGCGACCCATGCCTGCTTCTTCAGCTACAGTGTAGCCATCGATGACATAGAAGCGCAGGTTTTTTTCAATGATTGCACTTTGTACATCGCGGGGAAGCGTATCCCACACCTCATCTGGACCGACAAAACTGTTCAATAGAAAGACAGCCTCGGGAGCAGCATATTTGAGCATGTCATATCGCTCAAGGAAGGTGAACTGGTGACAGGCGACAAAATTCGCATTGCTTACCAAATATGGTGCTCGGATGGGTTGTGGACCAAACCTAAGGTGAGAAATGGTGATTGCGCCAGATTTTTTGGAATCGTATACAAAAAATCCCTGGGCATAGTTGTCAGTCTCTTCACCGATAATTTTGATCGAGTTTTTGTTGGCACCAACCGTGCCATCAGAGCCCAAGCCGAAGAACACGGCGCGCACTGTCTTTGGATCCTCGATTGAGAAATTGGGATCGTAATCGATGCTGTTGTTGGACACGTCGTCAAAAATGCCGACAGCAAAATTATTCTTTGGCACATCCACCAGCATTTCTTCGAATACACCCTTTACCATAGCTGGGGTAAATTCTTTCGAGGACAATCCATACCGTCCACCGATGATGCGTGGTTTTTCAAGGAAGGGTGCTGTCTCTTTTTCCAATCCCGCCTGGATAGCGGCAGTCACATCCAGGAAGAGTGGTTCGCCAGTTGAACCAGGCTCCTTGGTGCGATCGAGCACAGCGATCATCTTTACAGTTGCAGGCAGTGATTTTAGAAAATCCTCGACTGGGAAAGGTCGGTATAAGCGGACCGTAACCACACCCACCTTTTCACCTTGTTGATTTAAATATTTTGCCGTTTCGGAGGCGGTTACTGCACCACAACCCATCAAAACGATAACGCGCTCAGCTTCCAGACTACCGAAGTATTCAATGTTGTGATATTGGCGACCAGTCAGACTGGCAAATTTATCCATGGTGCGCTGAACGATCTCCGGGCAGGCTTCGTAATATGGATTGACTGTTTCTCGAGCCTGGAAATAAACGTCTGGGTTTTGGGCAGTGCCGCGCAAGACTGGATGATCAGGTGATAAACCGCGTGCCCGGTGGGCATGAACCAGTTCATCATCGATCATTGTCCGCATATCATCTTCGGTCAGCTGCTCTATTTTGTTCACTTCATGAGATACGCGAAAGCCCTCGAAGAAGTGCAGGAAGGGGACTCGTGATTCAAGGGTAGCTGCCTGTGCGATCAGGGCAAAATCATGGGCTTCTTGGACAGATCCAGAGGAAAGTAACGCAAAACCGGTAGAGCGGGTTGCTGTTACATCAGAGTGATCGCCAAAGATTGAAAGTGCCTGAGCTGCCAGAGAGCGTGACGATACATGGAAGACAGTTGAGGTCAGTTCACCCGCAATTTTGTACATGTTGGGGATCATGAGCAACAAGCCCTGGGAAGCTGTAAAGGTCGTAGTCAGGGCACCGGCTTGAAGGGCTCCATGAACGGCTCCAGCCGCGCCACCTTCTGATTGCATCTCAACGACCAGCGGTACCGTCCCCCAGATATTTGTTTTACCTACAGCTGACCAGGCATCCGCAAACTCACCCATACCTGAGGATGGCGTGATAGGGTAGATAGCAATGACCTCATTAATTTTGTGGGCAACGAGTGCTACAGCCTCATTTCCGTCAACTGTAATGATGGATCTTTTCATTATTATTTCTCCAAAGCTCAATTTTTTACGCTGATTAAAAAGCGTGATTGTAATCACTAGATTTAGGAAATCTGAAGTACATCCTAATCTAATAGTTTAGCCGCACTTAATCCTAGTTGATAGTAATATTTGGCATCAAAAATACCTGTGACCTGTCATGTATTCAGACACAAATTGGAATGTTTGTTTGTAATTCCAAACTATACAGATTTGAAAACTACCTTGACCCCCTTCAGTCCCGGAATTAAAATTAATGGGAGCTTCTTAGCAATTAATGACAAATAAGGATTTATGCTATACTTGCAATAATGGATACTAACCACCATATCTGGCGGGTTTGGACGATTAGCCTGCACCGGTGGGGGTTACAGAATCTGGTGGCCTCATTCCTGGAAGCTGCTGGCCCACTGGCTCTGATTGGTGCTCAGGTTGTTTATGTAAGCCAACCAATTTTGGATAGTATAGTGCCAGCTGGACACCTGCGGGCACTGGCAGGCGTTCTTGAGGATGATAGTCAGAGACATGCATTTGTAGCCTGTCTTCGAGAGGAACCCGTATCGTGAATAGTTTAAGTATTTTAGGTCTTATCTTTGTGGGAATATTTTTCGGGTTGATGATCACCTCTGCAGTGTTCCTCCGCCAGCGAGAAGGACTGATCTTGCGTGAGATATCAGCTTTTGCCCGTTTGCAGAGGGCGATTGGTCTGGCTGTTGAGGCAGGAAGCCGTCTTCATATATCCTTGGGCCGGGGTCACATGCTCAGCACCCAAAGTGGTATCGGTTACGTGGGTTTAAGTATTTTAGGCCGGATTGCCCGTTCCACATCAATCAGCGACCGACCTCCGATAGCCACTTCTGGAGAAGGTACATTGGGGATCCTTACTCAAGATACCCAAAGGGATGCCGCGAAAAATTTAGGTGTTGAGTTCGATCCTGTGCGCGGCCGGATTACCGGATTGTCTCCATATTCATATTCTGCTGGGACACTCTCACTCATTGAAGAGGAAGATGTGGGGGCAAATATGTTGATTGGCAGCTTTGGCAGCGAAGTTGGACTGATAACCGAAGCAGCAGAGCGTTCTGAGAGCATGACACTTGGTGGAACAGATAATCTATCTGGTCAGGCTGTATTATTTGCTTCAGCCCAAGAGCCTCTAATCGGTGAAGAAACCTACGCCGGGGGAGCCTATCTGGGTGTTGGTCCAATGCACATCGCCAGTCTCTACGCGCAAGATATCTTACGTTGGGTCTTGATTGGTTTGATAGTGATTGGTGCAATAATTAAATTATTAGGTTCGCTGTGAGAAACTTAGCCTATACAGCCATCGCTATCGCGGTTGGTCTGGTTGTCCTTGTGGGTTATTTTCTACAACTCGAATTGCTGGTTAATTTGAGACTTGTATTACTCGAATGGGCAACCTTATTAGTTGCAGTGGCTTTGCTGGTGGGGGTCATTAATCTCTTGTCTGTACACTGGCGAAAATCTACTTCGGACAATAAAAACCGGGTTAACAGTATTGCCTTAATAGTGGCAATGGTCATCACTTTAGGCGTCGCAGGTTATTTTGGACCGACTCACCCATACTCCCTTTGGATATTTAACTATATCCAGATTCCAATTGAGGGGAGTTTGATGGCAATTCTTGCGGTAGTTTTGATTTATGCTGGCGTTCGGTTATTAAGACGAAAACCAAACCTGCTCTCGATTGTATTCATCGCAACCGCAGTTGTGATTCTTTTGATGACTGGTCCACTTTTTGGGATCGATATCCCTGGCCTGGCTGAATTGAGGATCTGGATCGGTAAGGTGCCAGCGGTTGCTGGGGCGCGCGGTATCTTGCTCGGGGTATCACTGGGAATAATAGCTGCTGGTTTGCGAATTCTGATCGGCGCGGATCGACCATATGGGGGGAATTGATGGAAGAAATCTATTGCCCGTTATGCGGGAAACCAAACCCGGCTGAAAATAAGTTCTGTGATTTCTGCCTGGCACACTTGAAGCCACCAGAAGGGGGATTACCAGAACCAGATGCGGTTCAATTTCCAGGGATCGATAATAACCAAGATGGTTTGGGAAGCCATGCCTCTGACTCTGAAGTACCTAGCTGGTTGAGTGAAATTGAGGGAGAAGACCAGGGAGAAACTGATCAGCTGGCTGAGCCGGAACCTGAGTCACGGAAATCAGATGAGCCCATATCAGATTGGATGACCGGAATCTCCGAGGCCGAAGAATCAGATAGCTTATCCAGTGATGAAACCCTCCCATCGGGAGCAATCCCACCTGTTGACCCATTTTTATATGGTCAGGAAGTGCCTGCTTCGGACAATCTTCCAGAGTGGTTGAATGAGGCCCTGGAGGAGGAAGAGCCACCTGAGGTTGTTGATCCTGATATTTGGGCAGAGCCTTCACCCCATGTAAGTGGGGAGCCTGATACCCCGCAGGAAGATTTGACACCCACCAAACCAATAGATGAATCAACGGAGAGTCTTGAGAACGCTGGTCCTCTGGCAGGTTTGAAGGGTGCATTATCTGCAGAGCCTGGGGTTGCCCGTGCACGAATACCCGCTGCATATTCAACCAAATTGAAGGTGACAGCAAACCAACGCGCACATGTCGACCTTATGAAAACATTGATAGAAGATGAGGATCAACCCCTGCCTCTTCCGCGACGTGGGGCGATCTCTCAACAGCATGTCCTGCGCTGGGTAATTGCTTTGGTTCTGTTGATGGTTGTTTTATGGCCAGTGGTGACTGCCAGCCAGCAAATGCCATATCCAAGTTATGATGAGGGCAGCGCGGAGGTTAATCGTTTAATCAATCAGCTCCCGGAAAATGAACGAGTGCTGGTTGGTTTTGATTATGAACCTGGTTTAGCTGCGGAATTGGATGCAACGGGGGATCCGGTGATTGATCATTTAATGTCACAGGAAGCGCTCCTGACTCTGGTATCCACATCTCCGACTGGTCCAATTCTGGCGGAACGCTTTATTACAGAAACCCAGGCAGACCATGAATATATTAATGGAGAAAATTATGTCAACCTTGGGTATATCCCTGGGGGTGCAGCTGGATTGCAGAGCTTTTTCGGGAACCCGCAAGGTACGCTGCCCTATTCTATTGATCGCTCATCAGCCTGGGGATCTGAATCCCAGGACGCTTTGCCTGCTTTAGCAGGTATTAACCAGATTACGGATTACGCAATGGTCATCCTGCTGGTTGACGATCCAGATGTCGCCCGCACCTGGATTGAGCAACTGGGTCCGTCCATAATTGATCCGGAGGTGTTGACCAGCTTTGTATTAATTGCCAGCGCCCAATTAGAGCCAGTAATCCGGCCATATTTTGAAAGTTCACCACAGCCGGTTAATGGGATGGTGGTTGGATTAAGGGGTGGGGCAGCCTATTCTCGACTAACTGAGAGTGATGGCATTCCTCGTGAATATTGGGATGCTTTTGGGATGGGTGCTTTTGTAGCTGCACTGCTGATATTGGTTGGCGGCTTGGGCTACTATGTGATCCCTGAATTATCCAGCATAGTTCAGGATCAAGGAAAGACTTAGCGATGGGCTTGTCTGATTGGATCGGAGCATTTTTAGGATTTGTTTTGACTCTCCTGATTTTTAGTTATCTGATCGGAGACAATCCCCTCTTTAGAATTACAGTACATATTTTCATCGGTGTCTCAGCTGGATTTGCTGCCGTAATCGCAATAGAAAATATCATTCTCCCGAGATTGATCGATCCTTTGTTCAGTTCAAATAGGGGAGAACAAATCCTGGCATTAATTCCACTCATCCTGGCGGTGCTATTGCTGTTTAAGATATCCCCTCGTTTCTCCTTCATCGGTAATTTGCCCGTATCGTACCTGGTTGGGGTGAGTGCTGCTGCCGCGATCGGTGGCGCGGTGACTGGCACATTGATCCCTCAAGTCATCGCTTCGATCAATTTACTGGATTTACCACCCAATCCAGTCTTCGATGGAGCATTGGGATTAAAACTATTGAACGGGATCATTATCCTGGTTGGCACGATAGCGACATTAGCTTATTTTCATTTTGGTATTGGTTCCAAATCCAGCGAAAAGTCCCAAATCCAAAATTGGATTGAGGGATTAGGCCAAATTGGGCAAGTCTTCATCGCCATCACTTTCGGGTTCCTTTTCGCGGGTATTTTAAGTGCTGCCCTGACAGCATTTATTGGACGCGTTGTTTTTTCGGTTGATTTTGTGAGATCGATATTCAATATATTGTTAGGTAATTAAAGGGATGAATGGCAACTCCTGACCGATCAGGTGACTCTTTATTAGCCATCGACGTAGGTGAAATAAACACCCGCGCGGTATTATTTGATATGGTGGAAGGGCGATATCGTTTTCTCGCTATTGGGAATGCGCGCACAACTGCAAATGCCCCTCACAATCATATCGGAGAAGGAGTCCGGCGTGCTATCACGCGTCTTGAAGAGATCACCGGAAGAGAATTTATCGGCGAAGGTGACCGGTTGATCATTCCCAGCGGGTTGGATGGCTCAGGGATAGATTTGTTTGTAGGAACAATCTCGGCTGGTCCACCAATACGAATTATTGCGGTAGGATTGCTTGAGGATATTTCCCTGGCCAGCGCCAAACGACTGGCCACAACCACATATGCAGAGGTGGTTGACACACTGGGGCTTAATGATCGCAAGAAACCGGAGGAACGCCTCGACACGATTTTATGTCACAGGCCAGATATGATCGTCATCGCTGGGGGAACTGAGAACGGGGCGACGAATTCAGTTATTCGCCTGGTGGAGTCTGTTGGCTTGGCATGCTCTTTGATGCCCTCCGAGCAGCGCCCAGAGATCCTATATACCGGTAATCAGACCCTGGTTGGAGAGGTAGAAAGCAGACTCGGTTCATTAACCAGTTATTACTTTTCCCCTAATGTACGCCCAAGATTAGAAGTCGAACAGCTTTCCCCGGCCCAAACCAGTATGGCTGAGATTTTTCGATCCATTCGTGCAAAACAGATCCCAGGTGTTGGAGATCTGGATGAATGGTCTGGAAATAAATTAACCCCAACCGCAACCGCCTTCGGCAGGATAATTCGATTCTTGAGCAAAGTTTATGATCCTTCTAAAGGGGTGTTAGGTATAGACGTGGGCGCCTCAGCTACGACGATTGCAGCAGCATTCGATGGTGTATTGGCATTAAGTGTTTACCCAGAGTTTGGATTGGGTCAGGGATTACCTGGTTTGCTCGAACACACAACAGCGGATGAAATCTTACGCTGGATTCCCTATGAAGTGGGAGAGGATTATCTTCGCGATTACATTTACAATAAGCAAATTCACCCAGCCAGTATTCCGGTCTCGAAGGAAGATTTAGCCATTGAGCAAGCTATTGCTCGCCAGGCAATTCGCAGTGCACTTTTCGCAGCTGAACCGGGGTTCCCTAAAAATATTAAGCGGTCTCGAGTAGGAATGCTGCCCTGGTTTGAACCGATAGTCGCCACGGGAAGTGTTTTGACCCGGGCGCCTTCAGCCGGGCATAGTTTGCTAACTCTTATAGACGCAGTTCAACCAACGAGCATCACCACTCTGGTGTTGGATCAAAGCAATCTTGCAGCCCCCCTCGGTGCTGCAGCACCAGTCAACCCCATCCTTGCTGTTCAGGTTCTAGAGTCCAGCGCGTTTCTCAGTTTAGCCACCGTAATCTCCCCGATCTCAAACACCCGTCCTGGCACACCAATTCTTCGCATACGAGTGACTTACGAATCTGGGGATGAGACCAGCTTTGATATAAAACAAGGCACCCTGGAGGCTTTACCAATCCCAATGGGTGAATCAGCTCGAATCCATCTGCAGCCATTACATCGCTCTGATGTTGGCATGGGTGGTCCCGGTCGTGGCGGAAGTGTACGAGTGGTCGGAGGTACCTTGGGTGTTGTGATTGACGCACGTGGACGGCCGCTTCGCTTACCTCGGGATACCAATAGAAGGCAAGAAATCTACAAGAAGTGGTTGTGGACATTAGGAGGCTAGGTACATTTTTTGGAATCGATCTTGCAACTTCTGCTTCAGGTATATATCTTGTTAATAGATTTTGGGATGATAAAAACATGACATGTTAGCCCCTGTTGTGCATGTCCTACCGATGACCAGGATTCGTCGCCACCGATTACTGCCGGTAACTGGGCGGATCTTGGTCCGTAAAGGGCAAAATGTGACTCCAGTTGAAGTAATTGGCGAGGCAAACCTGGAGCCGCGGCATGTTTTGTTAGATTTAGTCCGTGGTTTGGGCGTGGGGATCAGTGAGGCGGATAATTATCTGGAGCGCCAGGCTGGTGAAGTTGTCTCTGAAGGGGATGTGCTTGCGGGACCTGTCGGTTGGGGAAAGCGTGTAGTGCGGGCGCCCTGTTCCGGAAAGATAATTTTGACTGGACGGGGTAAGGTTTTACTTGAAGAAGAAAGCAGCCCGGATCAATTACTCGCCGGTCTACCTGGTGAGGTAATTTCTCTCATCCCTGGTCGAGGGGCGGTAATAGAGTCAGTCGGAGCTTTAGTTCAAGGGGTGTGGGGCAATGGAGAAATAGATTTCGGACAGCTGCGAGTGTTGATTAAGAAGCCGGAAGATATTTTAACCGTTGATCAACTCGATATTGATTTACGAGGAACGGTTGTATTTGCTGGTTACTGCGGTGATGAGCAGGTTCTCCATTCTGCTGCTGAACTACCATTAAAAGGATTAATCTTATCCAGCATGGCTGCCTCATTGATGCCGATCGCAGAGGATATTTCACTACCAGTATTGGTTATTGAAGGTTTCGGGCTTCTCCCGGTAAACTCTGCAGCTTTCAATTTATTGATCACCAGTGATGAACGGGAAATTACTATTAATGCAGAAAAATTAGATCCATATGCAAATCAGCGACCTGAGGTTTTCATCTCTTTGCCAGTCAACCAAATGGTTCGGGAACCAAGGGACGCGACAGTATTTTCTCCGGGGCAACGAGTCCGCATTGTGCGGGCTCCGTACCAGGCACAAATTGGTACATTGGTCACTATTCAGCCGGGATTAGAAACACTGCCCAATGGCATAAAGACAATCTCTGCAGAAGTTGAATTAGAAAACAGCGTAAAAGTGAAATTGCCACTGGTAAACCTTGAAGTTTTAGAGTAAAAATAGGGAAATGGAATCATTGTTAACAGTTAGATATTGGAGGAGAATAGGTTATGGCTTTTGAAGATATGGACCTCGAAGATAACGAATTCGATTTAGAATCAGACGATTCGTCTCCTCCGGAAGAGTCGACTAATCGCACCTTCTATATCGTGGCTGCAGCTATTGGTGGCGTTATGCTCCTGTCCTTGATTTGCCTTGCGCTTTACGCCCTTGTCTATGCACCACAACAACGCAATCGGCAAGCCACTCAGGTTGCTGCGATTAACGCTCAAAACACGCAGGTAGCACAAGCAGCAGTGGAAACTGGCTTAGCTGCCAAGTTTACAGCTACTCCAACAATAACGCCAATACCACCGACGGCTACTGCCAGTGCTTCTCCGACGTTGGTAATTGCACAACCCACGCAGGGCCCGGTTACACCGACCATAGATCGGACAGCTACCGTGGCTGTATTGCTGACTGAAGCTGCAGCTGGGAGATTGACGGCCACTCCCACAGCGTCTGCTCTGCCGGACACTGGCTTTGTGGAAGACGTGGGAATCCCGGCAATGGTGGGCCTGGCATTGCTGTTGGTTGTGGTAATCTTCCTGACCAGACGGTTGCGTACAGCTGGATAATAGTATTAACTAAAGGATGAAGCTCCAAAAAGCTTCATCCTTATATTTAATTACAAATTTTCTGTTTATTTTTCGGCGATCATCAGGTCGTGCTTGTAGCAACCAACTCACCGTATTTTAAAAGTTCCTCAACCATCTCCGGGCTGCGGCCTTCTGCATAAACTCGTAAGACCGGTTCTGTCCCTGAAGGACGGATTAACAACCAGGAATCATCTGCCAGGATAAACTTTACCCCATCCACCGATTGGATATCCGTTACCCGCTCGCCACCTATCTCAGGTGGCGTTTTTTCTAGCAGTTGGCGTGTCATTTGATCCTTAGAAATGGGTTGGCTCAGGCGGAGATCTGTGCGTTGATAATGGACGGGACCATATTCCTTGATCAAGTCTTCAACTAATTCAGATAAGGTTGCCCCTGAAGTAGATACCATTTCTATCAGCAACAATGCCATCAAGGCGCCATCCCCTTCCGGTATATGGCCGCGGAATGCTATGCCACCAGATTCCTCACCTCCGATCAAGATGTCCTCTTTAAGCATATGGTCAGCGATGTAATTGAATCCCACAGGGGTTTCATAAACCGGTAAATCATGAGCTTTTGCAAGGCGATCGATCATGCGTGTGGTCGAGACGGTGCGGACTGCTGGACCACGCCAACCTCTTTCTTCCACCAGGTAACGCATTGACAATGCCATGATCTTATGCGGGTCAACAAAATTTCCCCGCTCATCCATCGCTCCAACCCGATCCCCATCGCCATCGGTAGCTATCCCCAAATCTCCCATGCCAGTGCTGATCGCCCCAGCGAGGGAACCAAGGTAGCGTGCAATCGGTTCTGGATGGACACCCCCAAAGCCAGGGTTCATTTCTCCCCTGATCTCACGAACTTCACAACCGGTTCCTTTCAGGATGCTCTTAATGATGCCGCGCCCGGATCCATACATCGAATCAACAACGATGCGCTGTGGATTTTCAGCGATTGCATCGAAATTGATCAGCTGGCGTAAATGATCGTAATATGCAGGTAGCGGATTAAATCGTTGGAGTAAACCCAATTTCCGGGCTTGCTGGTAATCCATCAAGTTAGGTCCGCGACCGCGTTCCTCGTTGTCGTTAAGATAAACTTCTACCCGGCGGCATTGTTCCCGCAGTGCCGAACCGCCATAGGAAGCTTTTAATTTCACTCCGTTGTAACGCGGAGCATTATGGGATGCAGTGATGACGATCCCGGCAATAGCTCCTAAATTGCGGACCGTATATGAGATTGCAGGTGTAGGAGCGTCACCTTGCGTCAGGTGTACAGTATATCCATTACCTGCCAGAACACGAGCCACCTCAGCGGCATAACGATCCGAGAGAAAGCGGGTATCAAAACCCACAACCATTTTCTCAGGATCTGGTGATTTCCCTGGTGGAGAACCATCATCCCACGAATCAGACTTAATCGCGTCTGCGATAGCTTGAGCAACCAGGCGAAGGTTATGGAAGGTGAATGTATCCGAAATAACGGCTCGCCAACCATCAGTTCCAAAATGAATGGGCATTAGAATTACACCTCGAGGTAGAGAATTATATAAATTCTATCACCTCTCTTGAAGATACCCCGATTTATTCGGTTCGTGCTAAAATGAATCTATGACTGATGAGAACGAGAAGAAATTTCGTTCATTGAGAAACGTATCCATTTTTGATGATTTAAGTGATGACCAGCTCACTGAAATCTCGTCAAGATTCACTGAGCTGAAGCTTGAGCCATGGCAGCCACTTTTTTCCGACCGTGAACCAGAAGAAGATTTCTATATCATTCTATCCGGAAAGATTCTCATCAATGATGGTCTTGAAGAGGGTGACGCGCGGAAGCTTTCCCCTGGAGAATTCTTTATCGAAGAAGAGCTGCTTTATGGTCAACCTGTCAATGCCTACATAACCACGGATGAGCCTACAGAATTATTGCACCTGGAAACCGGGGAATTCTACCGCTTGATCTCTGAGTTTTCGCAAATTAAACCCTGGTTCGCACGTAACCCTGAAAGCCAATGGTTGGTCAGAACGCGAAACTTTGATTGGGTGAGTGAAGAGGAAGTGATTACTTATGTTGCCCGAAAACACGAAGCGGTCCTCTTGTTCAGCCTGATTGGTCCGGTTGTGTTGTTTCTAGCTTCATTAGCAATCATCTTCGTCGTCTCAACAGCTGATACCTCGGATACGATTTGGACAACCGGAGCAGTCTGTTCACTGGGATTAGCAATAATTGGTATTCTTTGGGGTTTGTGGAATTGGATCGATTGGGGAAACGATTACTACATTGTGACAGATCAGCGAGTGGTTTGGGTTGAAAAAGTGATCTGGCTTTACGAGAGCCGGGACGAAGCTCCATTGACTACAATTCTAGCCGTGAACACGACCAGCAGTTTTTTTGGCCGCTTGATGCACTATGGCAGTGTGATCGTCAAAACATTTACCGGTGAAATTACTTTCCGTAATTTAAGAAATCCACATCGGATGGGTGAATTTATTGAAGAGTACCGGGAGCGAATTGAAAGGGGATCTGAACGGAGAGAAAAGCGCGAGATAGATAAGGCAATCCGGGAACGCCTGGGATTGGAAAGTGAGCATGAGCCAGGATCTTTCCAGGATTTAGAACAGAAAGTTTCTACGGAAGCAGCTCCAGATGAAAAGCAGAGTGATTGGCGTGACAACTTTGGCAATATTTTTACAATGCGATTTGAGCAAGGCAATGTCATCACCTACCGCAAGTACTGGCCGACTTTGTTCGGAAAGATATGGTTACCAACGTTGCTGATCATTTTAGCTCTGATGGGTATAGGAATTTTAGCCAATGCTTATTGGACGGACCTGGTCACGGCTCAAACAGCAGAAATCTTACTGTTAGTTTCAATCGCTTTGATCATATTCGTGTTTGTACCCTGGTGGCTTTATCGTTATGTGGATTGGCGCAATGATATCTACCAGGTAACTGATAAATCTATAATTGATATTGAACGAAAACCGCTTGGCACGGAAGTGAAGAAAGCTGCACCCGTTGAAAACATCCTCAGTCTTGAACATGAAAGGGTAGGATTTCTGGGATATATGATGAATTATGGGTTGGTGACCATAAATGTTGGTGAAACGCAGTTCATTTTCAGGAATGTGCATGACCCGGCCAGGGTACAGCAGGATATATTCAACAGAATTTATGCTCTCCGTCGCCAGAAAGAAAAGGCTGAAGCCGGCCAACAGCGAAAGCGTTTCGTGGATGTTATTGAGGTTTACCACGATAATGTAGATGAACTGGATGAAGATGATTATTTTGATGACTATGACGACGATTTCGGGGTAGAATTAGGGCCTGATGGCTATCCGTGAGATCATTACATTACCCCATAAAACTTTACGTCAAAAAGCGCGTAAGGTGACTTCCTTTGGATCAGATCTGCAGACTCTGATCGATGACATGGTTGAAACTATGCGTTTAGCTCCGGGTGTTGGTTTGGCAGCTCCACAGGTCAATGTGTCATCGCGAGTTCTTGTGGTTGAGTTTAATGAGAATGAAGACGAAGAAATCCCACCCAAATTGTACGTTGTCGTAAACCCGGAAATCACACGCTTTTCTTCTGAAGATGAAATCGGTACCGAAGGTTGCCTCTCGATTCCCAGGATCGTTGGAGATGTCGAGCGTCCGATCACTGTGACAATCAAGGGATTAAATCGTCGTGGTCAGCCTCAAAAAATTAAGGCCAGCGGCTGGCTGGCACGAATTTTCCAACATGAAGTCGACCACCTGGATGGGGTTCTTTTTGTTGACCGTGCTGAACGTGTCTGGCAGATCGAGGGTGAGACAACCCAAATCGCTCCCGTAGGTTGAGAACCGACTGTCGATAAAACTACCTAATGGATGCCACGGGGTCTAATCCTCCGTGGCATTTGCTTGAAACATGCGCCTCAATCATCTATCATTGACCAATTATCGGAATTTTGCCCGCCTGGATATGGATGTGCCAAGCGGACCTGTTTTACTCGTCGGGGCAAATGGTCAAGGAAAGACCAGTCTCTTGGAGGCAATTTATTTCTTGGCTACATTTACTTCGTTCCATGCTGTCCACGATAGGGAGCTGGTGAATTTCCTTGCAGCTCGGGAACCCCTCGCAGTTGGCAGGATCGTAGCCCGTTTTGAACGCAGCGGCGAAGGACATCGCCTCGAGGTTCGCATTATAAAAGAAACAAATGGAATTAACGGCTCATCCCGCCTTCGCAAGGAAGTCTTACTGGATGGTCTTAAGATGAAAGTGAGTGAGGCGATCGGGAAATTTAAGGCGGTCATGTTCTTACCCCAGATGGTTGATGTGATTGAAGGGGCACCAGATGAGCGGCGCCGTTTTCTCAATCTGGCAATGGCGCAAGTAATTTCCAGTTTCAGCCGCACGATGGCAGATTATTCGCAAACGCTAACCCAACGAAATGCTTTGCTAAAACAACTCCAAGAATTCGGCGGTGATGCGGATCAGCTGGCGTATTGGGACGAGCTCCTGGTTTCAAAAGGGGCAGATTTGATCTTTGATCGAATTCGCACCTTACAGGAATTAGAACGGTTTGCTGCTCGGAATCACCGGGAATTAACCAGAGGGGAAGCAATACTGCGTCTGTCCTATCAACCAGCTTACGATCCACTGCCGCAAATACCTGGGCAATTTCCATTACCGATCGAAGATCCAGTCGATCGTACCGGGCTCACAGTTGAGGAAATCCGTAAGGGTTTTGCAGAGCGGTTGTGGGCTCTACGAGATGCAGATATTGCTCGCGGGGTGACGACAATCGGACCACATCGCGATGAACTTCGCTTCCTGGAAAATGGGATTGATTTAGGCATTTATGGTTCCCGGGGACAGGTTCGGACAGTCATGTTGTCCCTTAAAATTGCCGAAGTGACCTGGATCGAGGAGAAAACCGGTTATTCACCGGTGTTATTATTGGATGAAGCTCTGGCAGAATTGGATCCTGATCGGCGGACTGACTTTCTTAATCGTTTAACCACTAACGGGCAGACCTTGCTAACAACAACTGACCTGGATTTGTTTTCTTCTGAATATGTTGAGAAATCTACTGTATGGGAGGTCAGCGAGGGGCGAATTAAGGATTCTTGAACCTGATGCAATCTGTCAAGAGAAAAACAGGTTCATCCATTCAGCAGAGGTTTCTTTGATGGAATGCCAACTCGCCTTGGATAACGATCTGGGGTAGCAGCAGTTTTGGAGATTACCACCAGAAAACGATCCTCTTCAACTCCAGGAAGAGTTATTTGAACCAGTTTGTTCAACTCACCTCCTAATAATTGGATTGCCTTTTCAGCTGCATGAGCTTCTTCAGGACCACTTTCCCCTTTCATAGCCAAAGAAGAACCGCCCACACGCACCAGCGGCAATAAGTATTCAACCAGTACGGGTAAAGCTGCCACTGCTCTGGCAAATGCCCAGTCATATTTCTGCCGTTGCTCTGGATGACAACCAACAGATTCAACTCGTTCCTTCCTGACCTCTACATCTTTCAACTTCAAGGTATCAACAATGTGCTGACAGAAAGTGGCTTTTTTCCCAACTGACTCCACCAGAGTTAATTTGATCCATGGGCATATGATCTTCAGGGGGATTCCTGGAAAGCCAGCCCCGGTACCGACATCGATTATCCGGTCAATTGGGGTATCACGCATTGCCAAGATACAGGTAAGGGAATCCAGGAAGTGCTTAATCCGAATCTTTTGCGGGTCATCAATAGCAGTGAGATTGTAGCGGGAGTTCCATTCGATCAACTCGCGTTCATAAATCTCAAAGGCTGATTGTTGACCATCAGTAATTCGAATCCCTAATAAATTCCAGGCGTTATCTATTAATTCCTTCATCGAGAATAAATTATACACGCTGGGGAAGCCGCTATCTCTGGGTGGAGAGGATGTCACGAATGCGAAGACCCCGTTTCAGGAGCAGATTATCGAAACAGGGTCTGATATATTTAGAATTATTTTGATCTGGGATTAAAATTATTCTTCCTGGTTCGCCTCTTCCGGTGTTTCAACAACTCTTGCTTCGCGCTTCTGCTTCCGACGACGGCGCCAGGCGACCAACCCCCGGACGATGAAGTATAACGGCAGCACAATAATGAGCAGGATGGGTAGGATATACAAAGCAATCATGGTCACTACATAGAATAACCCTTGCAGGGCGATGATCAGCAATTGAATGGCATCTTTAATCACACCAATCGGCTGCCAACCACCAATCGTTATTGGTTGGATGACTTCGTTAGGGACCAATTCGACACTGATCGCAGATAATCTGGCAGACTCTTCGTAGTACTTGATCTGTCCCTTTATGACCTCGATTTGTTCACGTACCCTGGTTAATTGATCGAAAACATTCAAGACGTCTTCTGTCTTGTTGGCGGATGCCATAATCTCCATTAATTGCGCTTCTGTTGCTTCCAGGTTCTTGAGTCGAGATTGCAGATCGGTGTAATCTTGGGTTACATCCTGACTGTTGATATTCTTGGAAATGGGCAGACGATCGCTCTCGGATTCGATCCTGGTAAGAGCTTCATCTAACCTGTCTGCTGGTACACGGATGGTAATCGAACCCCGGGGGACCTCCTGACCATCGGAGAGTTGTGTCATATATAGATTTGCGCTTACGATAAAACCACCCATCTCTTCGGCCATGCGTCCAATCGTTTT
>JBEQLH010000008.1:2692-9748 GCA_040326075.1 Anaerolineales bacterium | reverse complement strand
TCGCATCGCGGAAGCACATCCAACCAGTGTGAGGGTAAATATACTAATAGTTAGAAGAATCTTTTTATTCATTGTTTCTCCTCCATGATAAATTCCCTCTTTTGACGCTTCGTGGCTTTGATTAGTTCCCGTGGATTAACCCACCAGGTTTATTTGTAGGGGAACCTACCAGCCTGCGCTCAATCTTTGGATGTGGCGCTGAGGTAGGTTTACGCGCTGCATTCGTGCCTGAACGCTTGGAATATCGTATGCAACCCGGTGATACACCCAGGACTGGGCAGTTGGGTCGAACAATGCGTAGGATGTGCGCGGGTCACGGTCGCGAGGTTGCCCAACCGAACCGGGATTAAAAATTGCGCGGGGAATCATGTCAATGCTGCTGTGGACTTCGGGGATGGAAAGATTTGCATAACTATTCCCGTCTTGCATCTGGAATATCACAGGCAGGTGGCTGTGACCCACAAAACAGAAGGGGGTCTCAAAGTGATCAAAATTCTGAGTAGCCGTGTGGCTGTCAAGCAAGTATTCCCAGAACGGCTGGCGGGGACTACCATGCGCTAATGAAACTGAATCGATAACGGTATGGGCGGATAATCCCTGTAAATATTCAACATTTGTTGGTGATAATATGCTTTGGGTCCACAGGATTGCGGTCCGGGCTTCATTGTTGAATGAGGTTATGTCGATTAAACCGGCTGCAGCTGCATCGTGATTACCAATCAGGCAAACTAGATTCGGGAGCTGCTGAATGCGCTGGAGGCATTCGTTGGGATCTGGACCATATCCGACTACATCGCCCAGGCACCACACTGCATCAACATTTCCCGCATCCGCTAAAACCGCATCTAACGCTGTGAGGTTGGCGTGAATATCAGAAATGATCAATATTTGCATAATAAGATATGGAGAACTTCAAAAAAGAGGTGGGAGATTGTCAGGAGCAATTATACTCTTTTCCAAATCTGGTACAAACCTAAATTCCCACCCTTGCCATCGGAAGCAAAAGTTTCCAGAATTTCAAATCCAGAGTCTGCAGCTAATGCGGCAAGTTCATTTGAGTTAAAAGAGTGGACATAACGGAGACCTTGTCCACCTCTTCGCCAATCAATTAAGTGATCTCCTGGATCCACCATTTTCGAATCCAGACCGATCATGTCCCAGGGTTGTATGCGGTCACGCAGCCGGGCGCTATGTAGGAATTGCCATTCAGAATGGATAAAGCATCCATCTTTATGAAGCAGCGCGTTGATTTTTTCAAGAAGCTGTTTACGGAGATCGGACCCTGGAATATGGTGCAGCACGGCAAAGGCCAGGATCAGGTCGAATTCCGCGAGTGGTAATTCATCATCCCAGTTTGGGTTGGAAAGATCTATTTGTAGAAAAGTGATCGATGTCGTCTGAGGAAGATTTTCTTGGGCAATATTCAAGAATTCAGCGCTCGCGTCCAAACCCACATAAAAACCCTGGTGCCCCCGGCGGGATAATTCCTTCCCCAGCTCACCATTCCCGCACCCCAGGTCTAATATGTTCTCCTGGTTGGAAATCTGGTCCAGGACACGCAGTACCCCAGGTTGAAGCCGCTGGCGGGTAGCAGAGAACTGGAGTGCGAAGGTCTGGTAGAATCTACGATTGAGATCAATAAGGCGAGCTGCAGTTTCGGTATCCACCTTGATATTATAAATGCAAGATCGAGTCATCTACTCAAGAATAGGCTAAAGTTTTAAGCATCTCATCAGGTACAGATATGAGCAACCAGGACTGGTTGGAAGCAAGAAATTATAAACCAGAGAAGATTGCCTTGGCACGTCAGGTGCTGGAGGAGGTACGCTTGGGGAAGCAAGTCGCCGCAGCTGTTAGCGAGCATCCATTACCTGGTGGTGAGGGCTACCTGGGGAAGAATGTGCTGGTGGCTGTATACAACCAGCTCATAGAGAATGGGGAATGGCAGCCAGATCCACACCTTTTGGCGCTTATTCGCTTGAAACCGGTCAGGTCACTTTCGGGGGTCACCGTGGTGACTGTCCTTACAAAACCTTATCCCTGCCCTGGGAAATGTATTTTTTGCCCAACCGATGTTCGCTTGCCGAAGAGCTACCTGCCTGATGAACCTGGCGCAATGCGCGGCCTATACCATGAATTCGATCCGTACCAGCAGGTGATCGCTCGACTTGAGGCTTTACAGGCTGTCGGGCATCCGACTGAAAAGGTTGAACTGCTGATCCTGGGTGGTACCTGGAGCGCGTACCGGCGGGATTACCAGGAGTGGTTTGTTCTGCGCTGTCTGGAAGCATTAAATGGAATTGAGTCGCAGACGCTCAAAGATGCCCAATTGATTAATGAGAAAACTGAACATCGCAATGTTGGGTTAGTTGTTGAGACACGACCAGACCATATCGATACAAATGAATTGGCCTGGCTGCGCTATCTGGGAGTGACCAAGGTTCAACTTGGTGCACAGAGTCTGGACAATCGCATACTCGAGATGAATAAGCGGGGACACACTGTTGAAGAAACTGTCCAGGCTGTGGCTTTGCTCAGAGCAGCTGGCTTCAAGATCGTTTTACATTGGATGCCGAATTTGTTAGGCGCAACCCTAACCTCGGATCGGGAAGATTTCAACCGCTTGTGGGATGATCTCTGTCCGGATGAGATAAAGATATATCCCAATCAATTGCTCGCAAATGCTGAGCTTTTTGAATACTGGCAGCGCGGAGAGTTTAAACCTTACTCAACCGATGAATTGATCGATCTTATCGCAGATATTAAAACAGAAATTCCTCGCTATTGCCGGGTAAATCGCGTTGTTCGCGATATCCCCTCTCCGAATGTGGTTGAGGGGAACAAGCGCACCAGCTTACGCCAGGATATTCAAAAGGAAATGGAGGTTCGAGGCACCAGGTGCCAGTGTATACGCTGCCGCGAAGTAAGAAAAAAAACCATTCGGAACGCTGATCTTCACCTTGATGATATTATCTACAAATCAAGCCAGGTTGAGGAGCACTTTATCGCATATAACACCCGGGATGACAAGCTGGCTGGCTTTCTGAGACTTTCTCTACCTGGATCGAACTCACCGAAAATTGGATTGGTTGATTTAGAAGGTGCCGCAATTATTCGAGAGATTCATATATATGGACAATCCTTGGAAGTCGGTGAGAAGCAATCCGGTATGGCGCAGCATGCCGGATTGGGGACATCCTTACTCAAGGAAGCAGAAGCCGTAGCTCGCGAGAAGGGGTACCAACGTCTGGTTGTGATAGCCGCAGTTGGTACACGACAATATTATTTGGAACGGGGGTATCAGCGCGGGGAATTGTACTTAATTAAAGATTTGGCCCGAAACATGCACTGAATCTGCTCAACGCAAATCTTATCATTTTTGAAAGCATCAAGTGACATTTCAGATAGGAAAGGAATGGGTGATTTGATTGATGTATCGATATAATCAAATTCACGCCACCTTTTAGATGGTGGATAATGTAATCATACTGAGGATTGGTGGGGAAAGACCAAGCCAGATTTAGCATCTATCTCCCACCTATACACTGTATTGAGAGCAAGATGCAATTTCAGACATTAATAGAAAATTTACCGGTGGGCATCTGCCAGATGGAGCTGGATAATTCTGGGGTATTTTTGTATGTAAATCCCGAGTTTCTGGATATTCTGGGATATCTTTCAATGGATGATCTGTCAGGAATTGGGATGAGAGATCTCCATCTTAACCCCACTGAATGGGATCAACTTTACAATGAACTTCTCTCGAGACGGCATATGACCGGGGTTGAGGTGCAGCTTAAAGACCAGGGTGGCTCAAGTTTGTGGGCATCGATTAATGCCAGGATTGTGGAGAGCGAAAAATCAAAAGATAGAGCCTGGATCGATTGCACGGTTGAGGATATCACTTCCAGAAAATTAGCTGAATTAAGAAACACCTCCCAAATGGAGAATTTGAGACAGGCAAGTTTAACCCTCACAGCCAGCCTGGACTTGAAAGAGGTGCTGGATACCATCGCTCAATGTGCCTTGGACCTGGTGTACGGGATGAGAAATTGTCATATTTTCCTATATTCAGCTGAGAACGGAAAGAAACTTATTTTCGGGACTGCATTGTGGGGAGATGGGAAAAGGAGCCAACCTTTTGCATCACCACGACCTGAAGGGTTGACGATGAGGGTTGCGCAATCCGGTCAACCGATCTTGGTGGCAGATCTGAGTTCAGATCCCCTTTACGCTGATGCACCATCATCCTGGACGGGTTCGATCATTGGTTTGCCCTTGAAGATCGGAGAGAGGGTGGTCGGAGTGATGAATGTTTCCCATACTCAACCAGGGGCATTCACGGAATCCGATATCCGCATGCTTCGTTTGTTGGGTGACCAGGCGGCAATTGCCATTGAGAATGCCCGTTTATATGAGGCTTTGGCGATCGAGCAGCGCCACTTGAGTCTTGTTTATGATATTGGCAAAGAGATAGCGCCCAGTCTGGATTCGGATGAAATTTTGGAGCGCGCTATCAGATTGACCTGCCAGGCTTTGGGCAGTTCATTTGGGATGGCATTTATTTATCTGCCGGAGGTGAAAAAGCTCTCCTGGCAAAGTTTATATCAAACATCTCAAGACGAGTCACAGCACCTATATTTTCCTAAAGAGATTTTGCTTGGAGAAG
This sequence comes from Anaerolineales bacterium, assembly GCA_040326075.1. Taxonomy (GTDB): domain Bacteria; phylum Chloroflexota; class Anaerolineae; order Anaerolineales; family UBA4823; genus PFL25. The sequence goes on along the minus strand of JBEQLH010000008.1, from coordinate 5,079 downwards.
GTTTACCTGGATGGATCGGCTTACATCGCCAGGCTGTCAACATTCCTGATATCAATCAGGATGAACGGTGGAAAGATATACCTGGCTGGCATGATGGTATGCGTTCCTTGTTAGGTGCACCGATCGTGTATGGCGATGAGCTGATGGGAGTCTTCACGCTGTTTCACAGTGAGCCAGAAGCCTTTTCCCCCGATCACTTGGAGTTATTTCAGGCGATTTGCTACCAGGTGGGAGTCGCACTGAGTAATGTTGGTCGCTATGAGCAAGTTCAACACCTGGTGGAGATGCTGGAGGGAGAGCAAGAACGGCTGACCACGTTGGTAGAGCGATTACCGGTTGGGATTCTGTTATTAAATGAGGACTACCACCCGGTAGTGGTTAACTCTTTCGCGAGTGAAATTCTCACTTTGTTTGGAGTAAGTGATTGTAAAACCGAGTTATCAAATCTGGGACCTTATTCGATCCCAGAATTAATCGAGGGATGTGAAAATCCTCATCCTACCGAGATCACCCTGGATGATTCACAATCTAGAATCTTCGAAATTGAAACACGTCCCCTGGGTGGCGAGAGAACCCATTGGGTGTTGATGCTGCGGGAAGTTACTCAGGAGCGGAATAATCAATCCCGCAACCAGATGCAAGATCGATTGGCGACTGTTGGTCAATTAGCCGCTGGGATAGCACATGATTTCAATAATGTCATGGCTACGATATTGGTTTATAGTGATTTGTTAAGAAAAGATCTGGCCACGGTCCCCGCCGGGCTCGAGCGATTGGCCATTATCCAGCACCAGGTGCAACGCGCAGCGAGTTTAATCCGGCAAATCTTAGACTTCAGCCGCCGTTCTGTGATGGAGCAAAGCACGCTAGATGTCTTGCCGTTCATCAAGGAATTTGACAGACTCCTTGAACGGGTGCTGCCTGAAACAATCCGAGTTGAACTAAACTACCATCCAGGTTCGTACCCCATACATGCTGATCCGACTCGTTTGCAGCAAGTTCTAATGAACCTGGCGGTCAATGCGCGTGATGCGATGCCAGATGGTGGTACCTTGAGCTTCGACATTGACCGGGTGCAATTGGCACCCGGAGATTATCCTCCCAGCCCATATCTGCCGGTTGGAGAATGGGTCTCAATATCAGTCGGAGATACAGGTATGGGAATTCCCGCAGAAGTGATCCCGCATATTTATGAACCCTTTTTCACAACTAAACCGGTTGGACAGGGAACAGGCCTGGGTCTTGCTCAGGCTTACGGGATCGTCAAGCAGCATGAAGGCTATATCGATGTTCAAAGCCATGAAGGCAAGGGAACCAAATTTACGGTGTACCTGCCAGCATTGAGCGCTGAAAAGATAGATATAAAACCTGTCCCGATATCCGTTCCAGTAGATGGCATAGGTCATACGATATTGGTCGTTGAAGACGATCCAACCACTTTAAATGCGATTCAGGATTTACTCGAAGCGCAACAATACCAGGTGTTCACGGCTTCAAATGGAAATGAAGCCATGCGGATCTTTGAATTAAACCCGGACACGATCGACTTATTGGTAAGCGATTTGGTGATGCCGGAAATGGGGGGCCTGGCATTATATAACCAGGTGCAGAATCGTTGGCCGAAGGTTAAAACTTTATTCGTCACTGGTCATCCGATGGGCGATGAAAGACAATCCCTCCTGGAAGAGAATCAGATCACATGGTTGCAGAAGCCTTTTTCTGTACCTGAATTTTTCTTCGCAGTCGAGGAGTTGTTGACCGAGAGTTTATAAATGGTGGGGAAATTAATCTTCATGCCCGTCTAAGAGCACCAGCGGGATGTCTTTATAAGGGTGGGGGATCACAGAAAGTGGTACCTGATAAACCTCAGAAAGAATTTGTGGACTGATGACATCTTTCGGTGTTCCGAATGCATGGATTTTTCCTTCCCCAAGCAATGCGATGCGGTCACTATACAGTGAGACTAAGTTTAGGTCATGCAGGGACATCAAAACAGCCAGGCCGCGTTCCTGGGCTAATGAGCGAATCAAATTGAGTATCGTCGCCTGGTGTCGTAAATCTAAATGTGCGGTAGGTTCATCCAGGAGGATAACCGGAGCATCCTGTGCAAGAGCGCGTGCTACCAGGACGAGTTGTTGTTCCCCCCCGGAGAGCTCTTCAACAAGTCGGTCCGCCAAGTCCGATATGTGAGTTCGATCCAAAGCCCAGCTGGTTTTATCATGATCATTCTTGCTGGGATTACCCAGCCAACCCAGATACGGAGTTCGTCCCATAAGCACAGCATGTTGGACCGTGTAGGCTGCCGGGAGTTTGCGGGCTTGAGGTACTACTGCCAGTACGCGGGCACGCTGGGCAATTGATAAAGCGGATATTTCATTCCCAACCAC
>JBEQLH010000008.1:0-2592 GCA_040326075.1 Anaerolineales bacterium | reverse complement strand
CCTGCCAGGGCGGTGATAATACCAATCGGTATTTCTTGAGGAGCAAGAAGGGTTCGAGCAAGCAGATCGGCAATCAATAAAGCGGTTGCTCCACCCAGAATTGATAGCGGTACTAGATTGCGGTAGTCTGGTCCCCATAAGATCCTGATCAAGTGGGGAACGATGAGCCCGATAAATCCAATCACCCCTGTGAATGATACCGCGGTAGCGGTTGCCAACGAGGCAGCTAAGATGATCACTATCTTGACCCGTTCGACTGGTAACCCAAGTTGTTGGGCTTGCTCATCCCCGAATTGAAGCACGTTCAAGGCGTGACCAGAGGCGATGAGGATGCCCAAACTCAGAATTACATACGGCAGGGATGCGATTACTGGAGGCCAACCACTTATCGTTGAACCACCGAGCAGCCAGGCGATTGCTCGCCGAACTTCACCGTCTGAGCGCAGCATAATGAAGGAAGTCAGTGCTGAAGCAAACGATCCAACAGCGACGCCAGCTAAGATAAGATTCGTTGTGGAAAGTATATTCCCAAATCGAGCTAACCGGTAGACAATAATCACAGTCAGTGATGCACCAACAAAAGCAGCAATAGGGATTGAAAAGAAACCAAACAGATTATCAGGCCAGTTAGCGGACATGGCCAGCACCGCACCCAGGCCTGCACCTGAGGCTACACCAATCAAGTAAGGATCGGCGAGAGGATTTTGGAATAGACCCTGGTAGGCAGCCCCACTGGCTGCCAGGGCAGCTCCTGCCAGGGCAATCAGGATGGTGTGTGGTAAACGCAGCTGCACTACGATTGTAGCCATGGTATCTGACCAAAACCCAGGGTCAGTTTGGAAGGAGATAGCATCCAGGATGATCCTGGCAACTGTAGCCGGTGGGATAAAAACCGCACCTATAGCTACGCTGAGGATAATCGCCACACAGAGGAGTAAAGCGTTCAGCAGATAGGGTCGCAGCATATGATTTTCCGAGAATGATGAACTTTGCTTTAGGGAAGAGCACTGCAAATGTCCATCATTACATTAACTAGTCATCGAATAAATCTGGGTGGAGCAACCTGGCAAGCTCCTCTAGCCCATCAACTAACCGGGGTCCTGGGCGGCTGACCAGGTTATCGTCAAAAGCATAAATTCTTCCGTTCACTATCGCGCTGATATTATTCCACCCGGCCCGTTCAGATAGAGATTCAGCGGTCACACCATACGCTGAGTCGCCCAGTAAGATCACCTGTGGGTCCCGGACAAGCAGTTCTTCTACACTAATTTGCAAATACTGGCCTTCCATATCAGAAGCGATATTCATTCCCCCAGCCATCGTGATCAGGGTGTCGATGAATGTGCCTGAACCTGCTGTCCAAGGAGCTGATGGGTCAGTTGCGTCGAGTTCGTAAAATGCCGTCGGTTGATCTTCTGCAGATTCTATACCCATTTGAACCTGGGATACCCGTTCGTGAAGGGTTTCGACAAACTCATCTGTCTCAGACTCATGACCAGTGAGTTTTGCCACCGTTGAAAGATTCCCGTACATTTCTTCAAGCGATGTAGGGTTTGGAAGAAGAAAAACTGTTAATCCCAGATCTTCCATAGACTTGACCTGCTCAGGTGTATTGATTTCAGCTGCCAGAACCAGATCGGGTTCAAGATCTAGAATCGCTTCGAGGTTGTAATCCCCAAAACCGCCTCCAACGCTGGGTAGGCTATTGGCCTGGTCCGGGTAATCTGAGAACTCATCTCTACCGATCACCTGGTCGCCAGCACCAACTGCGAATAAGATTTCTGTGTTGGAAGGTGCAAGAGAAACTACGCGTTGCGCTGGCTCCTCAAGTGTTAGCTGCCGTCCTAAACCATCCTCGAGTGTTGAAGATTGGGTTGTGGGTGTGGCCTCCGGCTGTGATGTACAGGCAGCCAAGAAGATGGTGGAGAACACAAGCAATGCAATGAATTGAAGGAAATTCGCAGTTTTGTTGATGGACATGATTTTCTCCTATGATGAGTTTTCTTTCCCTGATAGTTTCAGGCACAAAAAAAGCCCCGATCCTCGAGGGTAGGGGCAGGAATACGAGTTCCGAGACCGTGTTCCCACCGTCTATCCGCGAGCAGATGGAAATCCCAACTTGGGCGGGCGTCCTGACTTGCCAGTCTGATACTCATTGATGCCTAGATCAGGCTGACTTACAGTTGCGGGACAGTGCCGGACTCAAACCGGCTTCGCCATTAAACCTACCCATCCGGGGGGACAGGTACCCAGGCTGAAAATCTTATTGAATTGTGATTGCATTTTAAAGTAGATATCTAAATTGGTCAAGGCATTTCAGGCATTTCAGGTTTTTATCCCCAACCTCACATTTTGAAAGGGGTACGCCTGTATACCATTGACGAGTTGATAATCTACAGTAAAAATAAAAGATAATTAGTCGTTATAGAAAAGGCAAACATATCGAAAGGTAAGGACGCAAAGTCATGGATCTACGGAATCTCAGGTCTTCCCATGAATGGGATGCATGAAGAATGTATGACCGCTGAACTGCTTCCTTGGGACTTTCATTCAATTCCCAACCCCTCCTGACAGTCTTGTGGAAGGGATTTC
>JBEQLH010000085.1:0-10609 GCA_040326075.1 Anaerolineales bacterium | reverse complement strand
CATTCTGGAAGCTAACCCCAGCTTGCGGTCTGAAGATATCGCCAGCGGATTATTTACTACCACAGAGGATTTGCGCACGGCCTTTCCTGCCCGAGCGGCGCGTGAAATGGGTTGGACCCAGGTTCCCATGATCTGCAGTCGGGAAATTCCTGTACCAGGAAGCCTGCCTCTCTGTATCCGGGTGCTCTTGCTATGGAATACCGAACTACCCCAACACCGAATCTGTCACATTTATTTGGGCGCTGCAGCCACGTTACGCCCAGATTTGAATGTGTCGGATTTTCCTTAATATTTTGAAGCATTCATACCTGTTGTAGATTTGGAATCGAGGAGCAAGAGCTATGTTGATTATCATGCGTACAGATGCCACAAAAGGGCAAATAGCCACCGTGGTCGAGCGTGTAGGAATGAACGGTTTGCGCGCTCATCTATCCCAAGGGGATGAACGCACCGTGATTGGTGCCATCGGCGACGGTCGAGTGGTTATCAAGGAGCAATTCCTTTATCTTCCTGGCGTGGATCGCGTGATTCCAATCTCACGCCCATACAAAATCGCCTCCCGTGAATTTATCCCCGAGAATTCATTATTTCCCTTGGACGGTGTCAAAGTTGGAGATAATGGGATCGTCCTGATCGCCGGCCCCTGCTCTGTGGAGAATCGAACTCAGCTGCTCGAGACCGCCCACGCGGTCCGTGAAGCGGGTGCTCATGCTCTTCGTGGTGGAGCGTATAAACCGCGCACCTCTCCTTACTCCTTTCAAGGATTGGGAGAAGCCGGGCTGGAGCTGCTGGCTGAAGCCCGCCAGGAAACAGGTATGCCGATCGTCACAGAGATCATGGCTCCTGAAGACGTCCCCTTGTTAACCCGCTACACAGATGTGCTTCAAATTGGTGCCCGTAATATGCAGAATTATGCGTTGTTAAACGCTGTTGGAAAAAGCCAGCATCCGGTTTTACTTAAGCGCAGCATGATGGCTACCATTGAAGAACTGCTCATGGCAGCTGAGTACATTCTCTCACATGGTAATCGTAAAATCATGCTGTGCGAGCGTGGCATCCGTACCTTTGAAACCGTCACCCGCAACACAACGGACATCAATGCCATTCCTGTCCTTAAATCACTGACTCACCTGCCTGTTCTTCTTGACCCCAGCCATTCAACCGGGCATTGGGAGTATGTGGCTGCTATCGCCCGGGCTGGTATTGCAGCTGGCGCGGATGGGTTGATAGTTGAAGTTCATATCAATCCCAGTGAAGCGCTCTCCGATGGCAATCAATCCCTCAAGCCGGAGCGTTTCGCTGAGCTCGTTGGCCAGATCCGCGCAGTCGCTGAAGCGGTTGGGCGCTCGCTCGCGCCTGTGCCTGTGACATCACCATCTGGAGTGGCGAACCATGAGTGAACCTGATTTTCTCTCCACCTCACGTATTGCTATAGCAGGTCTCGGAATTATGGGAGGCTCCCTTGCCCTCGCTCTGCGCGATAGCTGCCGGTCCTTGTTGGCGTATGATCCGGATCCAGACACAATTTCGCTTGCGTTACATAACAAGATTGTCGATCATGCCTCTTCAATTCCCGCTGAGATCTTTCCCCAGGCTGATGTAATCATTCTGGCTGCTCCCCTGAATGCCATCCTGGATTTAATTCAGGACTTACCCAACCTTCATCCTGGTTCACCGATCGTGTTTGACATCGGTTCATCTAAAGTGGAGGTCGTTCGTGCTTTGGATGGTCTCCCTGCCAGGTTCGATCCATTTGGGGGGCACCCGATGTGCGGCAAAGAGATCGCTGGTCTGGAAAATGCTGATCCCTCCATTTTTCAAGGGGCCGTCTTTGCTCTTACCGCTTTGCCGCGTACATCCCGTAAAGCGCGCATGTTTGCAAATCAACTGGCTCTTGCCCTCGGTTCCCAGGCACTTTGGTTGGACCCACAAACACATGACCGCTGGACCGCAGCCACCAGCCATTTACCTTATCTGGTTGCGGCCGCGTTATCATCATCAACCCCCCCGGATTCCGCTCCCCTGGTAGGACCTGGTTTTCGCAGCACAACTCGGGTGGCTGCCACTCCGGCCTCCACAATGCTGGATGTGCTGGTCACAAACCGGGAATACATCCTGGAGAGCCTTAATGAGTTTCGTCAGGCATTGGATATAATGGAAGGATACCTCTCCAAAGGTGATTATCAAAGCCTGAAGACCGACCTTGACCTTAGCGCTGCCCATCAACGAGAGTTGCTCGGCGGATCCGATTCTGGGCGGGCAGTATGAAGCTTGCAGTTTCCCCTGGTAGACCATTAATGGGCATTGTTTCTCTTCCCGGGGATAAATCTATCTCTCATCGCGCGGCCCTCTTTGCTTCATTAGCAGAAGGGGAGAGCCATATCCAAAATTTTCTTATTGCAGGTGTCACCAGGGCTATGCTCCAGGCTCTTGCAGAGCTTGAAGTGACCTGGAGTTTGCAGGATACGACCCTCACGATTCAAGGTCAGGGGATCATGAAACGGGATATTTTCAGCAATCCGGTAAATCTATATTGCGGCAACTCCGGCACCACCATGCGCCTTCTGGCGGGTGGCATTGCTGCTTGTGGGATACCAGCAATTCTGGATGGTTCATCTGGATTGCGCCGGCGCCCGATGAAACGTATCGTTGAACCCTTGCAGGCTATGGGCGTTCCCATTCAAGCCAGCCCCGGATATACAGCTCCCTTACAAATTGCTGCTCGCCCCCAAGGACCGCGTTTGAGACCCATAAATTACACCCTCCCTATTGCCAGCGCCCAGGTTAAGTCATGTTTGCTTCTCGCTGCCCTGGGTGCTGATGGCCCAACTGTACTGCGTGAACCGGGACCTTCCCGCGACCACACGGAAATTATGCTGCGCAGTATGGGTGTATCGATTATAAAAGATCAACAGCCAACCGGTGATCCTGGAGGAATCTATCACCAAACCCGTATCTCACCACCTGCCTCCCTTCGCCTATCCCCATTAAATATTCTCATCCCAGGTGATTTCTCATCTGCCGCCTTTTTGATAGTGGCTGCCACCATAACACCGGGTTCTGAAATCAACCTGATAGGCGTAGGACTGAATCCTACTCGTACCGGACTTTTAGATGCACTTCAATCAATGGGTGCAGATATCCAGGTCAGGAATAAAAGGGAAAGCCATGGTGAACCACTTGGCGATCTTCTCGTTCGTTATGCACCACTGCGTGGGACTCGTATATCTGGCTCCCTCGTCATCCGTGCCATCGATGAGATCCCAGTTCTCGCCATCGCGGCAGCTTTTGCCCGCGGCAAGACCATCGTTTCTCAAGCTGACGAGCTTCGTCATAAGGAATCCAACCGCATCGGCGACCTGAGTCGAGAACTCCACCAGTTGGGAATTGAGATTGAAGAAACTCAAGACGGTTTTATAATTAATGGTGGTCAGGATCTACGAGGTGGGACGGTGACCCCTCATGGTGATCATCGCTTGGCAATGGCCCTTGCCGTCGCAGGTCTGGCGGCTCGAGACACAATCGTTATCGATGGTGCGGAGATAATCTCAGAATCCTTTCCCGAATTCAGTGCTTCGTTACGTGATCTGGGCGCCGCCATGCACATTGAACAATGACAAATTTTAGACTTATCTTGATGAGATGATTAACCTTTCAGATGGTCAGTAAAGAATACCTCCTCGGCCTGATTGGCTTCCCTCTTGATCACAGCTTATCGCCAGCTATACATGCTGCTGCCTTACGAGCCCTGGATCTTGATGGAGAATACCGCCTTTATCCCGTGCCACCTTTGCCTCCGGGAGCTGCGGTCATGGAAGATCACCTGGAGATGTTGCGCCAGGGCGATCTGGTGGGGCTCAATGTAACTATCCCGCATAAGCAATCCATCCTGCCTCTGCTTGATGCACTCACCCCGACTGCCCAAGCAATTGGAGCATCGAACACGATTTACTATCATGATGGTCTGCTGTGGGGCGATAACACCGATGCAGCCGGATTCATGGCTGACCTGAATTACCTGGGATGGTCATTTTCTGCCGTTGATAATCCTCATGCGCTGATCCTGGGAGCGGGAGGTTCTGCCCGGGCAGTATCTTATGCTTTGCTCCAAAATGGTTGGAGTCTTACTATGGCTGCCCGCCGTCAAGACCAGGCTCAAGACTTAGTGCACAATATTCAAAAATTCTCAAGAGCCTCTCCAAATCAAGGTGGTGATAACCAGCTCACTGCAATTCACCTGGATAGTATTTCGCTCATAGATTTGGATCCCACTCCCAGCCTCATCATCAACACCACGCCACTTGGTATGAGCCCATTTCAAGATGGTTCTTCTTGGCCAGAGTCCGCCCCTTTTCCTTCCCAGGCTGCTGTCTATGATCTCGTGTACAATCCACCTGAGACACGGCTGATCAGCGCTGCCCGGGATGCTGGATTATCGGTCACAAATGGATTGGGTATGCTTATTGAACAAGCCGCGCTATCCTTCGAGACCTGGACTGGGTTTACGGCTCCCATCGATGTTATGCGCAAGGCTGCCGAGGATTATAAAATTGGAGCATCATGAAAATAGAATCTCAGCGAATTGATTCCTTTTCCGATCATTTCTTTGCCGACCTTAACACCAGGATTCTAGAAATGAAAGCTGGGGGAAATGATGTCATTCGTCTCGATATTGGTTCACCGGATCTCCCTCCCGCGCCCCATATTACCGATGCGTTAGCTCGGTCGGCAGCTTCTTACAGCCACCATGGCTACCAGCCACACAATGGACCGGAAAATCTGCGTGAGGCCTGGGCTGGTTTGTACCAGCGTTTATACCAGGTCGATCTCAACCCAGATTCTGAGATCATTCCGCTCATCGGATCAAAGGAAGGTATCTTCAACCTGGTGATGGCCTGTATTGACCCAGGAGATGTGGTCATAATTCCCGATCCTGGGTACATTACCTACACCAGGGCAACTCTCTTCGCTGCAGGGGATCCGTATTATGTCGTTCTCGATCCTGAACGAGATTTTCTACCCGATCTAAACCAAATACCATCGGCTGTCCTTCACCAGGCAAAAATGATCTGGCTCAATTATCCAAACAATCCCACTGCAGCCACTGCCAATCTTGAGTTTTTCAACGAGGTTGTTGCCTTCTCCAGGCAGCATGATTTACTCGTTTGCCACGATGCAGCTTATTCCCAGGTAACCTACGATGGTTATCAGTCGCCCAGCATTTTGCAGGCTCCAGGGGCGAGTGAAGTCGCAGTGGAATTCAACACGCTTTCAAAATCTCATAATATGGCTGGCTGGCGAGTTGGTGCCGCCCTCGGAAATCCCCAGGCACTTCACTCGCTTTACACATTGAAGACAAATATTGACAGTGGACATTTCTTGCCAATCATGGAAGCTGCCACCACTGCTTTAACTGCTGATCAGAGCTGGCTCATCGATCGCAATGATACCTATCGTCAGCGCCGGGATGTAATCATCGCAGCCCTCCACTCCCTTGGGCTGGATGCTCGAGTTCCGCGTGGCTCTCTTTATGTCTGGTCTCCTATCCCCGCGGGGAGAACATCTGTTGAATTCGCAAACCAGATTCTTGAAGAGGCGCAAGTAAGTCTAACGCCAGGCACTGTTTTCGGACTGTCTGGTGAAGGATATGTCCGCATCTCTCTCACTGCCCCGATTCAGCGAATTGATTTAGCCATGCAGCGCATGAGAGCATTTATTGAAGCTTCGGAAGGGGAAGCAATATGAGTTTACGTTTTCTAACTGCAGGAGAATCCCACGGTCCGTCATTAGTCGCGGTACTCGAAGGGCTGCCAGCCGGGCTGCCTTTATCTGCACAAGTGATTGATCGCGAACTTACCCGGCGACAGCTCGGCTATGGTGCTGGACCACGCATGAAGATCGAGCGGGATGCGGTTCGCATCCTCGGCGGAGTTTTGGCTGGGGAGACTATTGGCTCCCCATTAGCCCTTCAAATTGATAATCGTGATCATGAGAAGTGGCGCGGTCATGAAATCGATGCTTTCGTTACTCCCAGGCCAGGTCATGCTGACCTTACAGGAGCAATTAAATATGGTTATGAGGACCTGCGCCCAGCACTAGAACGCGCTTCTGCCCGTGAGACTGCCGCGCGTGTAGCGGTGGGAGCAGTCTGCAAGCATCTTCTGGCCCAATTTGACATCCAGATCGCTGGTTATGTGACCGCGATTGGGGACATCTCTGCAGAAGTGACCAGCATCCCCCTTTCTGAGCGCTCAATCCAGGCTGAAAGCAATGATGTGCGCTGTCCTGATCCTGCAGCCGCTGAACGGATGCGTAATCGGATCCAGGAGATCATTCAAGCGCGTGATACCATCGGCGGTTTGATTGAAGTACTTGTCTTGGGACTGCCGCCCGGATTGGGTTCCTATGTCCAATGGGATCGACGTTTGGAAGCCAGGTTGGGAGCCGCTGTACTAAGCACCCCGGCGATTAAAGGTGTGGAGATCGGTCCAGCGTTCGACAATTCACGAAAATTGGGTACCCAGGTTCAAGACCCAATCCATATTGAAAACGGACAAATCGTCCGCCCGAGCTTTCGGAATGGAGGTTTGGAAGGCGGCATCACCACTGGACAGCCATTACTCGTCCGGGCTGCGATGAAGCCAATTGCCACCACGCTAACCCCGCAAGAGACTGTCAACCTGAAAACCGGAGAGCAAGTTCCCACTCAATATGAACGCTCTGACTTTTGTCCTGTACCCCGAGCAGTGCCAATTCTCGAGGGCATGATCGCTTATGTGTTGGCAGACGCATTGATAGAGAAAATTGGTGGGGATTCACTCAACGAGATGAGTGCTCGCTATGCAGCTTTACCACGCCCGCAATTATCTGATTTGCAGATGGATGGGAATGGGCAAGTCTGGTGGCCGCAATGATCAACAGCGGATCTGCAAAGCAAACACCTCAGGCAGGGCATAAATCGGAAGATGATATATCGATGATCGATAATGCAGCTGGGAAGATTTTCTTATACGGCCCCCCACTCTCTGGGAAGAGCACCATCGGGCAGCATTTAGCAGATAGATTGGCGCTACCCTTCCTTGATTTGGATAATATCATTGAAAACCAATCTGGGATGGCGATCCCAGAGATATTCGCTGCAGAAGGGGAGGTTGGATTTCGTACCCGAGAACGAGCTGAGCTGATCAGGGTCCTGGAAATGGATTGGGGCGTGATCGCTTTGGGTGGTGGGACCCTTTTAGACCCCAGGAACCGAACTCAAGTCGAAGCAGCTGGTTCTGTTTTGTGCCTGTCTGCTCCTGATAAAGAGCTGCTTCTACGCCTGCAGACCGCCTCTGACCAGCGTCCACTCTTGAGTGAAAAAGACGATGGCACCATGACAGGATCTCGTCTAAAAGGTTTGCTGGCTGACCGCGCCAGTCACTATGCTTCTTTTGCTGGTCAGCTCGCCACTGAATCCAAATCACCGCCAGAGGTTGCTTGGGAAGCACAGGTGCAAACAGGTGCTTTTCATGTAAGTGGGATGGTTCCCCAAAGGTACAAGCTGGATTCTCCGATAGGGAATCCCCCCCGACCTCATCCAATGGGTTACGATGTCCGCATCAAGAAGGGTTCTTTGGATTCCCTCGGCAATGAGTTAAAGCTTCACAATATGTCTGGTCCAATCGCGATAGTCAGTGACGAGAATGTAGGGGAGATTTATATGCATCGCGCCCTTAAATCTCTCCAGGAAGCTGGTTACGCGTCCCAACCGATCATCATTCCCCCTGGTGAGTCCTCAAAAAATATCCCCACCATCTCTACCTTATGGGAAAAACTCTTAGCTGCTGGGATTGAGCGGGGGAGTATTGTTGTAGCTTTGGGTGGTGGAGTAGTTGGAGATTTATCCGGGTTCGCCGCCGCGACTTATATGCGTGGTATCTCTTGGGTGATCTTGCCGACTTCTTTATTGGCCATGGTTGATGCCAGCCTTGGTGGCAAAACCGGGGCGGATTTACCCCAGGGGAAGAATCTCGTTGGCGCGTTCCATGCCCCGCATTTTGTCCTCGTTGATCCCAAGACACTAGACAGCCTCCCCATGGAGGAGGTTAAATCTGGTATGGCGGAGGTGGTAAAAGCCGGAATTATTGGTGATCCCACATTATATGAAATTTGTTCTCAAGGATGGACTTCACTCGATTCGAATTGGGATGAAGTTGTCCGCCGCGCCATGGCAGTTAAAATTCGGGTGATTGAATCTGATCCATATGAGGCTGGTATACGCAAAACGTTAAACTTGGGTCATACCATCGGACACGCAGTGGAGTTGGTCTCTGATTTTAACTTAAGACATGGTGAGGCAGTAGCCATCGGTATGGTGGCAGAAGCGTATCTGGCAGAGCAAATTGGTCTCGCTGATCAAGGATTGGCGAAAGAGATTAAAAGAACTTTATCGGGTTTAGATCTACCTACCGAGATCCCCAGCAGTCTCGATAGAAAAGCTATTTTTGATGCAATCCTTGTCGATAAGAAACGATCAGGCGGTCAGGCACGCTTTGCTCTCCCAGTTCGGGTGGGAGAAGTCAAGCCAGATATTGTGGTTCAAGACCTGGCCACATTGTTATTCTAAAGAAAGAGGTTGATATGCCAGCAATTTTAGTACTGCACGGTCCTAATCTAAACTTACTTGGCCAACGTGAGCCAGAAGTATACGGCAAGCTGACTCTCACTGAGATTGACCGCAGATTAGTGGACGCCGGCTCAGAGTTAGGTTTCGAAGTGCGTTCCTTCCAGGCTAATGCAGAAGGAGCGCTGATCGACGCGCTTCATGATGCTCGTGATTGGGCTTCCGGGGTTATCTTTAATCCAGCGGGGTATACCCACACATCAGTTGCTTTGCGTGATGCTGTTGAAGCTATAGATCTGCCTGTGATCGAGGTGCATATTTCCAATGTTTACGCTCGGGATGAATTTCGCCATCACTCGCTAATTTCCCCCGTTTGTGCTGGTAAGATTGTCGGCTTTGGTTGGCGTTCGTACCTTCTTGGTCTGCACTCACTGGCCTGGATGCTCAAAGGTGATGATCAATAATTTACTGCATAACCCATTGTTGAGCCAGGATAATTCCCTCGCTGTAAATTCTGCTTATTAATAATCGCTTCTTGGAAACTGATCTAATCTGAGCCTTAGTTTTCAGAATCAGCGAAGACACCTTGTAAATGATGGCGGGGATAGGAACCAAGCAGGCGCAAAAATGGCGCAAATTCTCCTAAATTATCCAACGCGTTGGCGCATTCCTTGTCGCCTGAGTGACCTGCGAAATCCACATAAAACATATACTCCCATAATTGACCAGGGATTGGGCGGGATTCGATCTTGGTCAGATCAATGTCTCGTAAGGCAAATACGCTCAAGGATTTGAAAAGCACACCAGGCACGTTAAGTAAATTAAATACGATCGAGGTTTTATAGTCGCCTTCTGGGGGTTCGCTCACTTCCAGTGGGTGCCTTGCAAGTGCAAGAAAGCGGGTGTAGTTCGCTGGATTATCCTCCATATGCTCAGCCAGAATTTCCAGGTCATACACAACTGCTGCTCTCTGTGAAGCGAGCGCAGCTGCCTGTCTGTCCCCACGTTCCCGGAGTAATCGTGCGCTGCCGGCTGTGTCGGATTCGGCTACCCGGTTGATGCCGAGGCGGGATATATTTGCCTCGCACTGCGCTAACGCCTGGGGGTGGGAGTGCACCCGTTCCAGGTCCTTCAGCTGCACTCCAGGCAGTGCCAGCAAGCAGTGGCTTACTCGCAGGTGATATTCCCCCACAATATGCAAATTATGCCGCAGCATTAAGTCGTAGTTGCGGTGGATGCTCCCTGCTAAGGAGTTTTCGATCGGTATGAGACCATAACTTGTCCCCTCAATTCCATCCTCCACCGCCGAGAACACTTCTTCAAATGTCTCGCAAGGAAAGGTTGTGATACTCTGCCCAAGATACTCAAACGCCGCCAGTTCACTGTACGCTCCTGGTTCACCTTGAAAAGCGACATACGGATTCTTCATTTATACAACCGGCACAGTCTCATTGACGAAATCCAACCACTCTTCAGAACGGGGGTGTTCGCCGCGGATGGCAGCTTGAAATGCTCCCTGTACAGCTCTTGCGACTGGACCCATTTTCCCTTCCCCGATCACCCGGAAATCGATCTCACGTAGGGCGACACACTCTGCAGCAGTACCGCATACAAAAACTTCATCGGCGATATATAACTGATCACGGGAAACCGGCGCTTCGACAGAGTCATAACCCATGTCATTAAGCAATGTGGTTACTGTATCGCGGGTGATTCCCTCCAACACTGAAGCAGTCGGCGGCGTAAAGACCTTACCATCCCGCACCAGGAACAGGTTTTCCCCGGTGCATTCAGCCACGTACCCCTGTGGATCGAGCATGATCGCTTCATCGAATCCATAACGCATCGATTCGGTCTTCGCCAACACGCTGTTCGCATAATTGCCAGTGATTTTCGCCTTGGTCATCATCACGTTTGGATGGTGACGGGTAAATGAGGTGATATTGGCCCGGATACCCATTTCCAGTGCTTCCTCTCCCAGGTAGTTGTTCCATTCCCAAACTG
>JBEQLH010000317.1:0-3630 GCA_040326075.1 Anaerolineales bacterium | reverse complement strand
GCAGCCGGGTAGATGATGGCTCCAGGAAGTGGGCATGACCGCCCAATTGGAAGATCCCAGCTTCAAAGCTGTTCCGGGTACGCAAGCTGGGATTAAAGAACATCATGAACAGTGTACGCCGGGGTAGAATATCATCATGTAAACGGCGCATGGTGTTGTCCGCTTTTAACTGCAAGCCCAGCTCTAACATAGACTCGATCTCTAACTTACTGAAATCCTGCAGACGGAGGAAATGTCGACCTTTCAATCCTTCAGTAATCATTTTATGCTCCTTTGTTTAGATATTTTTTATTATTCCAATCAACTTCATGAGTTGAATAGATCCATCAGTTCACGAATTGTTTGCTGCTGCCAATCTGCCTTGTGTTCTTCACGCAACCGTCGACGCAGCTTAAGTGATTCTTCATCAATCACTCGTGTTGCCTCCGCTGGGCGTTCAATCCAGTGGGCTATCTCATTAAACTCCTGATCGTAGAAAACAACGACCGGGATGGAATGGTAGAGTCCATCTCTCCGGTATGGGAGGATTAGATCCGGATAAGTGTCTCGGCGGAATATTCGTACCTCCCATCCAGCTTTTTCCGCCATACTCACAAGGATCGGGAAGTAATACAGCACATCCCCTGACCAGGGTTCTGCAATAACCATAATCCTCAATTCAGCAGGTATTTTTCCCAGACTAGAAAGATCACTCTCACTCAGCTGCACATCAGCTATATTTTGCTGGTATTTATCAGCTAATTCAGTCAGACTTTCAAAAAATTCTTCAATCGTTTCACCTTGATAGAATAATTCTTTGTCCATTGCTACCCCTCTCCAAACAGCTTGCGCCATTCACGTCCAACAACTTCCATCTCTGATTTCTGCCATGTTCGCCGCTGGCGGTGTAAATGGAACATTCCGAGCTGCCACTCGGTCATCCACCGGGCAGCAAAGTCGCCCTGAACCGTCTCGTCCCAAATCTTTTCTATCTCTTCACGGTTGATCACTCTTGGCCCACTCAAACGAACCGCAAATTCACAGGTGCGGCTGCTGCGTTCCGAAATGTATTCTTCTATACCAACCTCATCCATTACGTCCACCACCGATCGCAGCGATCGAATCGATTTGGCATAAGCGAAGTGTGGTGGATAACCGTGATTTACCATAACCTCAAATACAGCCCGCATAAGGGCAATCGTGCCACCGTAAAGGACTTGTTCCTCAAAATTATCACCTTCAGTTTCGGAATCGAACTCTACCTCGACAACTCCGACACGCGTACTGCCAACACCTTTTGCAATCGCCAGGACGACATCCATCGCATTTCCAGTTACATCCTGATCGACTGCCACTGCACCATAGATTCCGGATCCTTCAAGAAATTTTTCCCGCACTAAATGCCCGGGTCCATTCGGTACAAAAAGTACCACGTTCACATCAGGAGGGGGTAGAATAGCACCATATAAAACATTGAAACCATGTGCGAAGCTGATTGTGCTGTTTGGTCTTAAATTCTTATGAACCAATTCACGATAAACAGTAGGCTGGGCTGGATCGGCAAGCAGCATATGGACCACATCCGCCTTGCGAGTAGCCTCATCGATCGTGTAAACATCGAAACCATCCGCCACTGCCTTGTCCCAATCTGGAAACTGATCGCGCGGACCAGCACCTACAATCACATCGATCCCACTGTCACGCAAACACAACGCCTGCGGACCACCCTGGATCCCGTAGCCAAGGACCGCCACAGTCTTACCTTTCAATGCATCGAGATTTACATCTTCATCCCGGTAGACTTGGTTTAACATCAGAAATTCTCCTCAATATGTAAGAATTTTATTGCTAGCTATCAATAAATTGGACATAATCCCGGTTGACATCTTTGTAGAGCAAATACGCGGATTTATCCCAACCCGTGGCGTAGAAATATTGGGGGCAATAGGGTGCCATGTATATAAAATCATCTTTTTGTACTTCAGTGTAATCGCTGTTGAGCCAATAAATCCCACGACCATACATCATGTAAAGGCCATGTTCCATTACATGAGCCTCAACAAAGCTGAAATATGCACCGGGGTCAAATACCTGTAAGTTAATTCCCATATCAAACCCTAACTCTTCGTATGGTGTTAAATGCTGCTCCATATAGGTGTCAACCGGATCTGCGCGTACATCTTTTTCATTGGCAATAATTGGGTCAGGAATCTCAACCCCATCAATTTCTTCATATCGTCTGCGAATCCAGACAGCACGACTAAGAGCATCTCCAGTATTCTTAAATTGGTAGGCGAGATTGGGTGGCATCCAGCAGTATCCACCCTCGACCATAACGTGTTTTTTTCCATCCACATCTAGATCCAGACTGCCTTCCAGAACATATAAAAATTGTTCGAAATCTTCATTTCTTGGGCGCGAGGTTCCACCACTGGGTTTGATCAACAATTCGTGCTCGACAAATCTTGCCCCTTGCTCTGGAGAAGCCAAAACCTGTGCATCTACCCCTTCGAAGTAAGGTAGCTGGTGCTCTACTCGGTTCGCCCGTGGGAAGATCATATATTGACCGGGTTTATTAATACACCTGCAGCGAGAGGTGATATCTGCATCACTGACGATCAGCATCTCGTTTTGCATAATTTTTCTATCTCCTTTATTCTTTGCTCGATGGCCGCAAGCATTTTGAACTTAATTACGATGATTTCATTAATTGTCGCAATGCGAGCAGAGTCAAGAATTGGGTTGCTTCATACAGTTGCTCAATGCTGACGTTCTCATCTGTAGAATGAGCTACTGCTGGTTCGCTGGGACCAAATATAATTATCGGAATGCCATCTTTCGCAAGCCATCGTCCATCGCTGGTTTGAACATATCCTGTCAGGGGCCTTTGCTCGCTGGTTAGATCTTGGAGTGTATGATTTGCCAGCACAACAAAAGGATCTTCCGCAGGAGTGTCGATATTTGCAGCTACTTCACCAGTCGAAAATAGCTCATAGTTGAGCGGTTCAACATTGGCAGAATAATCATCCAAGATCTGGCGAATCTCTTCCATCGCTATCTCACGTGTTTCCCCAGGGATCAAACGCCGATCTGTTTCTATCTTGCATCGCTCAGGGACCACCCCCCATTGTTGGCCTCCTTCGATTTTACAGACACAGAGTGTTGGTGCTGGTAGATATGGATGAGTTCGAGCTTCAAGTTGCGGGAACAGATGATCTTGCAGATAAGTTATTGCCCGAGCTGCCTTGAGAATTGCGTTCTCCCCTTCCCAGGGCATAGCACCATGGGCGCTTTTCCCAATTACAGTGATGTCAATACCACAAGCCACACGTTCAGCTATAGCTACCTGGTTGTCAGTTTGTTCTCCCACGACTAACGCATCAGTCTGCAGCTTGCCTTCCTGATGTAGCCAAATGGTACCGTTTGCTCCGCCAAATTCTTCATCCGAAACAACGACTATCCTTAGGCAGCCACGGAAAGGTACCTTTGCCCTGGCAAGTGCTACTAAAACCATCACCTGGGCTGCGACGCTGCCTTTGTCATCACCAGCTCCACGGCCATAAATTCGCCCCGCATTAATTTCGCCACCGAAGGGGTCCACTGACCAGCGATCCAGTTCACCGGGCGGCACTGTATCGATGTGTGAGTGGT
>JBEQLH010000316.1:0-3648 GCA_040326075.1 Anaerolineales bacterium | reverse complement strand
GACTCGGTGATGTCAGGTTTAACCTTCCCCTTCATCCACCTACGGATAGAACCTTACTTAGGTCATCACCTTTGCTTACGACTCTCAGTGGTATCCTCATATATCTAATGCTTTCCGCCAGCGCATCTGTACCATTGCGGCCATTGAAGGACGCAGCATCAATCAATACAACTACCGGTCGCAGCCCGCGACGAGCGAGAAAATCGATCGCCAATACGACTTCCTTCTCAACTGAGTGAGTGATCAGCACTACCGTGCTCCCACGTGCTAAATGTTGAGCCTGAATATCTACCAAACCCCAAATCGGTAGTATCCCCTCTGCACGTAATAACGCTAAAGACTCCAGTATCTTTCCAAGTTGCCGACCTCCGCGGTCAGCGGGGATCATTGTTTGAGACTGACCAGCACTGACAAAACCAACCGAACGTCCCAAACGAAGGTAGTATCGCGCCACTGAAGCAGCGATACTAATGGAATACTCCTCAGTTGACGGGGGAAGTGAAAACTCAAATCTGTGCTTCCAAAGATCATCTTTAGTTTTCTTTGGCCAGCTGAATGGTAAAGATGCCTGGCCATTTTTACTGGCATCTGAAAATATCCATACTTCCGCCTGAGGATCGAGCTCAAATTCTTTCGTCATTAATCGATTTCTTCGGGCTGTAGAGACCCAATGGATGCGGTTTAATGGATCTCCCGGAGAATATTCACGTACTCCGGCAGCATTTGGAGTAACCTGGAATGTACGTCTTCTCAAAGCCTCACCCCCTGGTAAAATACCCGCCGGATTTGGAAATGACTGCACATCAACCAACAGAGGGTAAACTAAAAGAGAATCGCTTGCCGGATAAATCTTCTCCTCAGGAAACAATCCAAAAGGGTCGCCCGCTTCTAATGCCGTCGGACCCAATGGATAAACACCCCTCTTTAATAAACGTGTCCGGGAGAGGTATGTCCTTCCCCGCCGCGGTTCGACTAATGGGAAGACTCGTGAACCTGATGAATCGGGTAAATTCGATCGATCGGTGATCGCTATCCACAGACGAGGTAACCGCCCTGGATTGTCTAGCTCAATCCGTTCTTCGAAGATTTGACCAACTTGAGCCCGGGTAGCACGCGCTTTGCGCGTCAACTTTACTCCACGCAATACATGCCACGACCACAACCAGCTGCCTATGATTAGAACAGCCCAGACATAAGCCAGGCGAAAATAGATTTGTCCACCAGTCACCACCCCAGCAATTAAGCAGACCAGCAACAAGATGAGGACAATCCGAGCCCCCACCGTCATATTATGCATCCTTGCTCAGATCCCCACCTGGTACTGGTACGTTGTTCAAGATCTCACCGATCACTTCAGCTGCATCCATATCCCGTAACCGTGCAGCGGGGCCTAATATGATCCGATGGCATAATGCAGACTCTGCTAATGCTTTTACATCATCCGGAAGGACAAAATCTCTACCAAATATCGCTGCTCGCGATTGACTTGTTCTGAACAATGTCAGGCTGCCTCGTGGGCTGGCGCCCAGGTATACATCGGGAAATTCTCTCGTGCGGCGGGTGATTTCAACCATATATGATTTCAATGCGGGAGCAACGAAAACTTTCTTCACCTCTTCTTGTGCTTCCAGGACCTCTGCCTCAGTAATCACCTTATCTAAAGTTTCGATTGGATGTTGGAACTGTTGTCGTTCAAGCACTTTAATCTCATTCATCGATCCTGGGTATCCGAGCTTCACCCGCAACAGGAATCTGTCTAATTGAGCCTCAGGCAGCGGGAAGGTGCCCTCGTATTCAATTGGGTTTTGGGTTGCCATCACCATGAACGGTTTTGGCAAGATATGAGTAATTCCATCAACCGTTACCTGGCGCTCTTCCATTGCCTCCAGTAAAGCTGCCTGAGTCTTTGGCGTGGCGCGATTGATCTCATCTGAAAGTACGATTTGAGCCATAATCGGTCCCGGACGGAATTCAAATTCGCGGTTCGACTGGTTGTAAATTGACACTCCGGTCACATCGCTGGGAAGCATATCCGGGGTGAATTGGATCCGGCTGAAAGAACAGCCAATTGAACGAGCGACACTTCGTGCCAGCATGGTCTTACCCACACCCGGGACGTCTTCAATCAGTAAATGTCCCTGGCACAGCAGAGTAATCACCCCCAGCTCAACAGTTTCTCTCTTGCCAATAATGACATTCTCAATATTAGCGACCAGTCGGTCAGAAAATTCTTGAACATTAATCATAATTCACTCCATTGTTTGGAATTACTTGCTGAGAATACATCTTGAAGCATCGAAAATTAATGTTGAGGAAACAACAATCAGTTCTTAATGTCCCTGATATCAATCTACAAATCTCTTTCTTAGCTGTGCTTATTAGTTTCTTATTGCGGTCTTTTTCGTTCTGAACCAATAAAAACTGAGGACGATAAGAACAATCAGTGACACTCCGCTGACCAATGCTCCCGTGTAAAACCATTTCGGCTGGTATGCAAATGTAACTATGTGTTCTCCGGCTGGTAAAGTAATTGCTCTGAAGAGATAATTTGCCTTTAGAACCGGTGTAGGAATACCATCCACAAAAGATTGCCACCCAGGATACCATACATCAGCCATTATCAGGTACCCGGGATTTGGAGAAGTCACCGCCAGGACCGATTTATTCGCAAACTGTGATTTTACACTAATATCCACTCTGATATCGTTATCACATGTGAGATTGGATATTGGATCATCCAATTCAAGAATGACTTCTCGCTGAAAATTTACCTGTCTGTGCTGGATCATCTCAAGCGCTTCAGTTCCTGTCTCCACTGCCAACCCGCATGGGACCCAACGGTAGCGGGGAAATGATTCTCGACCATCGAACCGCACTCCATTTTCTTGGGTTGAATCTATCCTTTCTACTACCTCCACGCCCATCAGGTTCAGCATCTGCTCTTTGGATTCGAGATCAGCAACTTGTAATACGTCGATCCAATTCGCATAGCGTCCAGGTATCAGGGGATCGAAATTATTAGCAGATGGGATCGCATCCAATATGGTTGCATTTGGAAGCAGAGTCGCGCGCAGACTACCCCAATCTTCTCCTTCATCAAAAGGCTGGAAAGTATCAAAGACAAAGAAACGCTCAAACTTCAGCTGCTTCTCATCCTCGGATGGCAAGTAAAGACGCCCTCCATCTAACATGCTTTTAACTTCGTCAGCTGCAGGAGACGGATCACTGTAGACGCTCAGATCGACACCAGGATTTAAACCCCAACCAGCAACGATTAAGTCTGCGGCTACCCATAAAACGACAGCCCATTGCCACCATCCCCACTTTCCTGCTGTAAATTTAGAGTTATCTCTTTCTGGAGCTTTGAGGGCAAGCACCCCTAATCCCACTCCCCAAAATCCAAGTAAGGCAGTCGACCTGATGAATGATGGTCTTATCCCCCAGTCAAATGTCCGTGATACGATTAAAGCAACACCTGCTCCAATCGTGATTGCGGCAGCAGCCATTACACCTAGCCGAAGCCAATACTTACCCCTTTCTCCCGGTCTCCGCCATGTGTCAGCGCCAATAGCAGCCAGCAGGGTCAGGCAAAAAATCGCGATGATCGATAATCGGGTTGGTGCCTGGAACAAAGCAAAAGTCGGTATG
>JBEQLH010000315.1:0-3656 GCA_040326075.1 Anaerolineales bacterium | reverse complement strand
CCCAACCGCCGCGCAATCTCGGCACTGGGCATACGCCCATCTTCATTGAGCAGTGCAATGATTTCCCAGTCTGTGCGGTCCAATTTATCCATAGTTCTCACTTTATTCTTAATATGTAGGCTGTGCAGGTAAACTCGTTCAACTATCAGGATAACTTAGAATTTCCGAAATGTCAATAGTAACGCTGAAATCTTTCAGTTTCGGACATAATTGCGAGTAAAACAGGAGTATTACGAAATATATATGTTATAATGCGCCTGATGTGGAGTCAATTGCAAACAAATCAGGGAAACTTAAGTTGACTTTGTAACTGCCGATACGGTCATGAATTGCCTGGGAAAACTTAATTCCTGCTTCTCGATGGTGGTTATTACTTGATAAATCAAACGCAAAACTGCGAATTTTTGATATGGGTTAGAAGAGGAGAAAAAGGTGATAGAGATAAAACCGAATCTGGTTCTGAAAAATGGTTCAGTCTATACAGTTGAAAGGAATCGCAGTAGGGCACAGGCAATTGCCATTGCAGTTGACAAAATCGTCTTCGTCGGTCCAAACGCAAACATTGACCCATATATTGATTCTGATACAAAGATCTTCGACCTCGCTGGAAAGATGGTCCTTCCGGTTTCGTCGATTCCCAGGCCCACCCATCTCATGAAATGGATTTTGTAGGAAACATCAACCTCGACGGGTTGGATTCCCTCGAAAAATGCCAAGAGGTAATCGTAGGATATGTCAAGAACCACGCCGATGCAGATGTATTCTGGGGAAGTGGCTGGGCTAACACTCTCTTTCCAAACCTCGGTCCCAGCAAAGAAATCCTGGATGCCATCATCCCTGATCGGCCAATCGCCCTCGTATCGTATGATGGTCGTTCCCTTTGGGTAAATTCGCTGACCCTGGAAAGAGCACTGATCCGCAAAGATACACCTGATCCAGATGGGAATTATGTGCTCAGTGGACGGTAATACAGCGGAGGATGTGTTATAGCCAGAAGAGAGGTCGAATCTTAAAGATATGATCCAAAGTTTTACCTATAACGGAGCCTTTGCTAATTTCCTGGAAGGTGAAACGGGTTCAATAGAAGTATGCAAACGGGCAGATATTGTTGTACTGGATCAAAATCTGTTCGACATTGCCCCAACGGCCATCGCTGAAACAAAAGAGCTGCTCACTTTATTTGCTGGAAAGGAGTTTTTTAGAGATTCAGAGTTCGCCTGATAAAACCATTATCAGGTTCTTCGTGCGTTGCGTTCTTCTCTGAGGCAAAATAACATAGCGGAGGGAAGGATGAGATATATTTCCAGCACACACAATAGGAGCAAGCGTCCAAGGCTACTTGATCTTTAGGAATATTTTTTCGATAACTTTTGGTTCAAAGCTGCCGATCTTGAGAATCAGAAGATCTGCTCTGCCTCGCGTTCTGCTGCTTCGAGAATGTGGTCCAGTTCTGACAGAACCTCTTTTGGTAGGGGGAATGGATGATGTGTTGCTGCAATGTGTTTGAACTTTTCCAAGGCTACTTCTCGGGGGTCGCGATGCTTGCCATCAAGCCCTTTTTGTCTGAGTAGGGAGGACAAACGGAAGTTACGGATATGATTCCGGGTGTGTTTTTGTGCCAGGAAGTGATTGCGAGGGCCTACTTTCCTAATGACTTCTAAGGCCAAATCAATCTCATCAAATCTTTTGTTGTTCACCACTTCATAGACATGATAGATACTATCATGATCGAGAATCACCTCTTCAGGATAAAGTGTAGTCGCACTGCCAACCAGGCCCATCAGGCCACAGATTTCACCACCAGCCATGGCGATCATCCCTGCTCCGAGTCCAACTTCATAACCTGATTGCCAACCCAGTTCTGGTGCATCCCCACTTACCCGTGCTCCACCAAGACAGGGCACATTCCAGGCATGAGCGAGTTGCTTTGCCATGATGTAGGAGGGGGTTGGAACCTGGCTGATATAACCACCCGTACGCGGATCCATCAGAGATGTGAAAACGGAGTGAAAAACTGGCGCACCCGGAAAAGCAAGCTGGATAAGTACCATAGCGCTGATCACTTCAGCATCACCCATAATAAGCGCACCCAGCGGTGTTACCGGCGCGGTGGATCCCATCGTTGGCATCGCCATGAAGCTGGTTGGGATCCCTGCTTCGGCATAGATAAGCGCGGTCTCGATCCCATGCTTGTCATGACTTAACGGAGATATGGTGCAGATGTTTGCACATATCGGAGGCCGTTTAATCCGCTCTTCAGTGCTCCCGGCTACAACGCTTGCCATTTCCACAATATAAGGAGCTAAGCGCGGATGGACAGTCGTTCCCCCTCGCACATGCTTCAAAGTGTTAATCAGGCTGGCATGACAATTGTGTAACGGCGCTGTGTGCCCGTATTCCTTCGAGCTGACCATCGGCCAGAAAAAACTGACCAGTGGGAGTGCGTCACACACCCGCGCCATCAAGGCGATGTCTTCCTTGCAAGATGGACGTGTCTCGCGGGTGTCCATGTCGATCACATGCACACCAGTGCCATCGGTGGAGAGGTAGGAACAACGACCATCTAATAACAAATCGAAACGCTCTTCACGTCCTCCAAGGACGAAGGACCGTGGGGCTGTGGACATCGCCTTTTTCACCAACTCCGGCGGAAGGCGGACGATTTCATTCGCCCTATCCACCCGTGCTCCATGTTCAGCGAAAATTTCCAGGGCTTTGGAAGAAGGAAAATGCACACCGAAATCGTTCAAGAGCTGCAGCGTTTTTTCTTTCACCGTCTCAAGTTCAACCTGAGTCAGCACCTCAGCCTTTATGGGAGAAACGAATGGAATGATATCTGGAGTTTCTGTAACCATAAATTCTCCTTTTTCGGCGCTACAGAGTATCATCGGAAACGTTAGCGGATTCTTGGAATTGCGCAAAGCACTTTTGGCAGACACAAGATTTTCGGATTGAGTCCCTGGGAATTTGTGCGAGCAACTCACTTGGGAAAGCAACCGAGTGCTGGTGCGACTCGGTTGCGGCAGGATCAGCTGCTAGAGCACATTGGTTGGGACCACCACATAGAGGGCACATGTAAGTATAAACGTGATGATCAGTATCCATATTTATCTTCTTCGCACCTAGCTCCTGCTCCACCGCATCCCAGATAGCCCTCAACTCAATCCGAGCGGCATTATCTACCGGTTTATAGGCATAAAGGTATCTTTGAAGGAAGTGGAATCTAACGCTCAACGATCTTAAAACATATAGCCAGGTCTCGATGGCATGTGTAGTTTGGTTCCTATGAGGGTGATGACATCCGCACAGAAAAAGTTCATCTGAAGCCCTACGATTGTAGACCAAAAACGCAGGCATGGTAAACGGATTTTATGTCATAGCCAAGAAACAATGTAATTATAACAAAAGCGTCAGCTGCTCCACCAATGGCTGCAACCCAATACCGCACCCCGTACCGTGTTGTGACCTACCAGAGGCACCACATTCACGGCGAGTCCTGGGTGGCGCAGACATTCCGAATACTCAGTCATAGCTTGGAGAGGAACCTTACTTGGAATCACAATAGGTTTGGTTGTGCTGGTGATCATCTTTCTGATGGTATTCGAATCTGTCCTGTGGGGATAGGTCCAGGATATCGTTAAGGTCAAGATTATGTG